>CANQCX010000046.1 GCA_947591115.1 uncultured Lachnospiraceae bacterium
ATTGCGCTTCCGCCGCTTTGGATGCAGCTTCCGGAAATGGACATCAGAAATGCCGTTTTACTGCCGAAAAGCAGGGTTTCCGCAAGATAGTAGCCGGTTCCGGAAATCAAAAACGCGATTATCGAAGCGATTACGTTGCGTACGGTAACGATTTTGTCGGATCGGTTCGTAAACGGAAGGGTAATCAGCATTTTGATGATCACAGTTGCCGGCGCCCACATCGGCGCAGTCAGCAGATCCGCCATACCGCCGCCGATTGCGGCTGCCGCCATAGCGTACGGTCTTGGCAGCAGGACGGCAGCCAGATAGATCAGCGCATCGCCGAAATGGATGTAGCCGCCGTTTGCACCGACAGGAACATGAAAGAGATACGCAGTCATGATCGTGATCATCGCCGCAAAAAGTGCGGTAACGGTCAAAAGTCGGGTACGGGTATGTGTTTGAATAGATGAATTAGTAATGTACTTTGATTTATCAGTGCTTTTGATCATAATATAATCCTCCTTTAATAAGTTCGCCCAAGTGTTTTTCAAAGCAGACGCCGTCATTTTTGGGAATATTTTCCGAAACGGCGTCCGAAATGCAGCGGTACAAAAACGAAGCGGCGGTATCTACACTCTCATTCGTGGAAACACCGTTCAATCTCAGACCGCACAAAATCGAAGCAAACAGATCTCCGGTACCGGAATATCCCTGCTTGAGATAAGGAGTGCGGCTGATATGCACGCCGGTCTCTGTCAGCGCAAGATTGCAGATCAAAGGCTCCGCCGTCTGGGAGCCATGAATGCCGGTAATGACAATATCGGCGCCCTCCGTTACGCGCGAACGAAGCGCATACGCTAGTTTTTCCGCATAGGAAAGCTGTTCGCCGAGGGTTTCCAACTTCACAAAAACAGTTAAATCCTCATTTAATAATAAACAAGCTTCCGTAAGATTCGGCGTTATTAAGTTTGCCCTTTTGCAGAGCGTCCGCATTTCGGACAGCAGCTCCAAAGAATACATCCCGTATACGCGCCCTTCATCGCCCATAACCGGATCCGCCAGAAAAAACGTATCTTCTTTTTGGAAAACCGACAGGAAATCCAGCAGATACCGGATCTGTTTCGGCCCTGTCATATAACCGCTGTAGATGGCGTCGAAGGACACCTCGTTTTTCGCCCATGCATCCGTATATCGGGGCATCATTTCCGTCAAATCGTTACAATGATAGTAAGAATATCCGGTCTGGCCGGTCAGCACCGCCGTAGGAAGGGGGCAGCACTGGATGCCCAGTACCGACAGCACCGGAATGGCTGCTGTCAGGGAGCATTTGCCAAATCCGGACAGGTCGTTGATTACCGCAGCTTTTTTTGTCATGATCTTCTCCATATATGTGAGTTGCTATTTATTATAAGCTCAACTGGCATTATTACAAGTACCAAAAATTGAAAAAAATATATGACCAGATAAAGTCTTTCAAAAAGAGCGGCAATGTGATATGATAGGTATGCACTGCACAGAAAAGCGAGGTGGAAAGGATGTTCCTGAAAAAGCAGTATATCTATAGTGAAACGCTCGGGGTATGCAAGGTGGAAAACATCGTGCAGCTTCCCGCAGGAAAAAACGGAAACGTTCCTTATTATGTTCTGAGGCCCGAATTTGAAAAAGAAAAGGTTTCTTATATTCCGGTTGAGGAGCATCAGGTAGTGCTGCGCGAGATGTTTTCGGAGGAGGAGGCGAGAGCGCTGGAGCAGGATCCGCACCTAAAAGAAAACGTCAAGCTGAAAGAAGCAGTAGATTTTGTTTTACATCGCAGGAGGGAATCGAATGGCACAGGCAATTCATAAATTTGTATTAGGAAATAAGGAGCTGGAAGGAAAAACCGCAGAATTCCAATACGACCGCGGCTGGTACAGCATTGCGGACATACAGGGCGAGGAGCGCAAGATCGTCTATAAATCGCGGAATGCGCAGGAAGCCTATACAAAATGGAACGTTTACATAGGACGGAAGAAAGAGCGTCCGCAGCAGGAGGAACGCAAAAGAGAGCATTTTGCACAGGAAAAGAAAAAGAAATAACAAAAGCGGCAGACCGATCGATAAAAGGTTTGCCGCTTTTGGATAAAATAAAACGGAGAGCAGGGGATTCGAACCCCCGGTACCCTTTAAAGGGGTACACGGCTTTTCGAGAGCCGCACCTTCAACCACTCGGACAACTCTCCACGCAAAAATGATTATACCACGTTCTTCTATTAGAATGCAATCCATTTTTTGGTTGTCCTCAAAAAGGATTTATATTATAATACAACTATCTATGGACATGATATAGCTGTGAATATGGTTTTTGGGAAAGGATGGTGCATTATGAAAAGAATCGGCATGTTGACCAGCGGAGGAGATTGTCAGGCGTTAAACGCCGCAATGCGAGGCGTCGTAAAGGGACTGTCGGCAAATGTGGACGAATTGGAGGTTTACGGTTTTGAGAACGGTTACAAAGGACTGATCTACGGAAACTACCGTCTGCTTACGTCTGCAGATTTTTCCGGAATTCTCACAAGGGGCGGAACGATTCTGGGTTCTTCCCGTCAGCCGTTTAAGCTGATGAGAACGCCGGATGAAAACGGACTTGACAAAGTAGAGGCAATGAAGCAGACCTATTACAAACTGAATCTGGACTGTCTGGTTATTTTAGGCGGAAACGGAACGCAGAAGACGGCCAATCTGCTTCGGGAGGAAGGACTGAATATCATTCATCTTCCAAAGACGATTGACAACGATATTTACGGAACGGATGTTACATTCGGCTTCCAGAGCGCGATCAATATCGCAACGGATGCGATTGACTGCATTCATACTACGGCGGCATCCCACAACCGCGTGTTTATCGTAGAGGTCATGGGACATAAAGTAGGCTGGCTGACGCTGTACGCCGGAATTGCAGGAGGAGCGGATATCATTCTGCTGCCGGAGATTCCGTATGATATCAATAAAGTAGTAGATGCGATCCAAAAGCGCAGCAAAGCGGGAAAAGGATTTACGATCCTTGCGGTTGCAGAGGGCGCGATTTCCAAAGAAGACGCCGCCCTTTCCAAAAAAGAGTATAAAGCCAAAGTTGCGGCGCGCAAATATCCGTCCGTATCTTATGAGATCGCAGATCATATTTCCGGAAAACTCGGAAGCGAAGTAAGGGTTGCCGTACCGGGACATACCCAAAGAGGCGGAAGTCCATGTCCGTATGACCGCGTGCTCTGCACAAGACTTGGCGCGGCGGCGGCAAAGGCGATCATGGATGAAGATTACGGATATATGATCGCAATGGTAAACAATAAAACCAAGAAAGTACCGTTGGCGGACGTTGCGGGCAAACTGAAAATGGTAGATCCGAACGGACAGATGGTCAAAGAAGCAAAGCGCATCGGAATCAGCTTCGGCGATTAAAAAACGAAAGGTTGGGAAGAAAACGTGTCTTATACGGCGCTGTACCGCAAATTCCGTCCTCAGGAATTCGAAGATGTCAAGGGACAGGAACATATTGTTACAACTTTAAAAAATCAGATCAAAGCGGAACGTATCGGGCATGCTTACCTGTTTTGCGGAACAAGGGGAACAGGGAAAACAACGGTTGCAAAGATTTTTGCAAAGGCTGTGAACTGTGAGCAGCCAAAAGACGGAAGTCCATGCGGAAATTGTCCGGCGTGCCGGGCAATTACTGCAGGGACTTCTATGAATGTAATTGAGATCGATGCCGCTTCCAACAACGGTGTGGACAACATCCGGCAGATTCGTGAGGAGGTGGCATACCGTCCGACGGAGGGCAGATACAAAGTCTACATTATCGACGAGGTACACATGCTTTCGGCGGGCGCCTTTAACGCGCTGCTGAAAACGCTGGAGGAGCCGCCGTCGTATGTGATTTTTATATTGGCGACAACGGAAGCGCATAAAATCCCGATTACGATTTTATCACGCTGCCAGCGGTATGATTTTCACAGAATTTCCATTGACACCATAGCCGAAAGGCTGTCGGAGCTGATGCAAAAAGAACGCGTAGATGTGGAGGAACGCGCGCTCCGCTATGTTGCAAAAGCCGGAGACGGTTCCATGCGTGATGCGTTGAGTCTGCTGGATCAGTGCATTGCGTTTCATCTTGGTCAGACGCTTACCTATGAAAACGTACTAGAGGTGCTGGGCGCGGTCGATACGGAGGTATTTTCCGAATTGCTGCAACAGATCATCCAAAAAGAGATTGCCGGAGCGATACGGACATTGGAAACATTGGTAGACGAAGGCAGGGAATTGGGGCAGATGGTCAACGATTTTACATGGTATCTGCGGAATCTGCTGCTGCTTCAAAGCTCGGACGGGATGGAAGACGTTCTCGATATGTCCAGTGAAAACATAGCCGTTTTGAAAGAACAGGCGGAAATGATTTCGCCGGAGGTGCTGATCCGTTATATCCGCATTTTTTCGGAATTAAGCAATGAGCTTCGTTATGCCGCGCAAAAAAGAATTCTGGTGGAGATCGCCCTGATCAAATTATGCAGACCGGAGATGGAAACGGACAGCGCTTCGCTGGCGGATCGTATCGAAAGTCTGGAGCGAAAGCTGGAAAAGGGCGTTGTCGCGGCGCCAAAGGCAGCCGCGGACGAAGGGAAAAAGCAGGATGCGGTTTCTCATGAACGTCCGGCTCTGCCCGCAGCAATCCCCGATGATATACGCGAGGTCGTAAAAAACTGGCGGTCGATCATTTCGGAATCGGGCGGGGTTTCCCGCAGCTATCTGAATAAAGGAGTGCCTACGCTGGGCGGACAGGGAGAGCTTCTTCTGGTATTTGACGACAAAAACGCATATGAATATCTAAATGAAAATAAAGCGGACAGTATGGACACGCTGAAAACAATGATCGCCGGACGGATTGGAAAAGAAATTGAAATCTCACTCCGCATGAATGAAACTGCGGAACGCGCAGCAGATGCATTTCCGGATCTGCGGCAGCTTATTCCGTTTGATATTGTAGAAGAAGATTTTTAAAGGAGGAACGCCAGATGGCAAAAAGAGGCGGATTTCCGGGAGGAATGCCGGGAAATATGACAAATCTCATGAAACAGGCGCAGAAAATGCAAAAGCAGATGGAGGAAGCGCAGAAAGAACTGGAGGAGCAGGAAGTGACGGCGGCTGCCGGAGGCGGAGCGGTAGAAGTTACGGTATCCGGAAAGCGTGAGATCACAAAGGTAAAATTATCGGAGGAAGTTGTAGATCCGGATGATATTGAAATGCTGGAGGATTTGATCATGGCTGCGGCAAACGAAGCGCTGCGCAAGCTGGATGAAGTATCTCAGCAGTCAATGGCAAAAATAACCGGCGGACTGGGCGGCGGACTTCCTTTCTAACGCCGGCAGAGGGAAATATGGATTACTACAGCAAAGAAATATCAAAACTGATCGAAGCGCTTGCGTCGCTTCCGGGAATCGGTGCAAAAACCGCGCAGAGACTGGCGTTTCATATTCTGAATATGCCCGCCGAACAGGTGGAGGCGCTCTCGGGAGCGATTCTTCATGCCCGTCAAAACGTCCGGTACTGCCGGCAGTGCTTTACGCTGACGGACGAGGAGGTCTGCCCGATCTGCAAGGACAGCGCAAGAGATCACAAAACCATTATGGTGGTGGAAAACACCAGAGATTTGGCGGCATATGAAAAAACGGGCAAATTTACCGGAGTCTACCATGTGTTGCATGGGGCGATATCGCCCATGCTGGGAATCGGTCCGAACGACATCCGGCTGAAAGAACTGCTGCGCCGTCTGGAGGGCGACGTCAATGAAGTCATCATTGCCACCAATTCCAGTCTGGAGGGCGAAACGACCGCCATGTATATCAGCAAGCTGATCAAACCCACCGGAATCAAAGTAACCAGAATTGCAAGCGGCGTCCCTGTCGGCGGGGATTTGGAATATATCGATGAAGTCACGCTTCTTCGCGCGCTTGAGGGAAGAACGGAACTGTAAAAAGGAGATCATATGAATAATTTGGAACTGGAGAAAACCGCAAACGAGATACGAAAAAGTATTGTTTCCGCAGTGCATAGCGCCAAATCCGGACATCCGGGCGGCTCGCTATCTGCGGCGGAGCTTTTTACCTATCTTTATTTTGAAGAAATGAACATCGATCCGAAGAATCCGAAATGGGAGGACAGGGATCGGTTTGTTTTGTCCAAAGGTCATGTTGCGCCGGGACTGTATGCCGCACTGGCGGAACGGGGATATTTCCCGAAAGAGGATCTGCTTACCCTGCGCCATACCGGCTCTTATCTTCAGGGGCATCCGGATATGAAGCATATTCCGGGCGTAGATATGTCCAGCGGTTCTTTGGGACAGGGCGTATCGGCAGCGGTCGGCATGGCGGCAGCAGGTAAATTTGACAAAAAAGATTACCGCGTTTATACCATGACGGGCGACGGGGAAATTCAGGAGGGGCAGATCTGGGAAGCCGCCATGTGGGCGGGATTCCGGAAGCTGGACAATCTGGTCGTCATTGTGGATAACAACAATCTGCAAATTGACGGAACCGTAGAGGAGGTATGCTCGCCGTACCCGATCGATCAGAAATTCGAAGCGTTCCATTTTCATACGATCACGATCAACGGAAATGATTTCGATGAAATCCGCGCGGCGTTTCAGGAAGCGCGCAAAACCAAAGGAAAACCAACGGCAATTATAGCCAGAACCATGAAGGGCAAAGGCGTTTCTTTTATGGAAAACATTGCGGACTGGCATGGAAAAGCGCCGGACGACGCGCAGTATCAACAGGCAATGGAGGAGTTGCAGAAAGCGGGTGAAGCATTATGTCAGAGATAAAGAAAATCGCCACAAGAGACAGCTACGGAAATGCGCTGGCGGAACTGGGACAGACGAAGCCGGATTTGATCGTTTTGGACGCGGATCTTGCAGGAGCCACCAAAACCGGAATTTTTAAAAAAGCGTTTCCTGAACGCCACTGGGACTGCGGCATCGCAGAAGCAAATATGGCGGGAATTGCGGCAGGATTGTCCACATGCGGAAAAGTCCCGTTTATCAGCTCTTTTGCAATGTTTGCGGCTGGCCGCGCCTATGAGCAGGTGCGGAACTCCATTGGCTATCCGCATTTAAATGTAAAGATCGGAGCGACTCATGCCGGAATTACGGTAGGAGAAGACGGAGCGACGCATCAATGTCTGGAGGATCTGGCGCTTATGCGTGAAATTCCGGGAATGGTTGTCATCAATCCGTCCGATGACATAGAAGCAAAAGCAGCCGTTAAAGCGGCATACGAACATGTCGGACCCGTTTATCTGCGTTTTGGGCGTCTGGCGGTTCCCATCATCAATGACGCGCCGGATTACTGCTTCGAAATCGGAAAAGGCCGCGTGTTAAAAGAAGGAACGGACGTAACCATATTTGCTACCGGTCTGGAGGTCAGCGAAAGTCTGGAAGCCGCCAGAGAACTGGAAAAAGACGGCATTTCCGCAGAAGTGATCAATATCCACACCATCAAGCCGCTGGATGAAGAATTGGTCGCAGCCTCCGCCGCAAAGACAAAAAAGGTCGTAACGGTCGAGGAACATTCCGTTTTAGGCGGATTGGGAAGCGCCGTCTGCGAAGTGCTGTGTGAAAAAGCGCCGGCTCCGGTGCTGCGCATCGGCGTGGAGGACCGCTTCGGCGAGTCCGGACCGGCAGTGGAGCTGCTTCATAAATACGGACTGGACGCGGAAGGAATCTATAAAAAGATAAAAGCATATCTGGGATAAAAAGCAAACTGTCGCGCCTGTCCGGTGCGGCAGTTTTTTGTCGATTATTTTCTTCGAACCGCTCCCATAATTTTCCAAAATCCTTGCAAACGCTATGATAGCATGTTCAAAAAAAGGAGTGAAAATTATGATCGATATTGTAGAAGGAAACGGACGGAATCTGAGAAATATCCGTCAGATCGGCACACCGGCGGAAGAAGATAAAATTTATGTGGAAAACAATGCATATGAACGGCTGCATCTGGAAGAATTCGCGGAAAAGCGGGTGTTTGTGCTGATGGGGCATACGGAATGTGTGGACAAACACTACGCTACCTTTATCGAAGCGGTTATTCCGATACGGGATATCGATTTTTCCGGAAATCTTCCGCTGTGGAATAATCATGCATGGGGCGAGGTTTTTCGGGAAGTCAAAAGGGTATACGAGGACGCGATCATAGTGGGGTGGGCGCTGGATATCAAAGGGATGTCTCCGAAAATGACGCCGGAGCTGGAAGCGGTACACCGCGAACAGTTCGGGGGTGCGCACCAGCTTTTTTTGTTTATGGATTCTTTGGAGCAGGAAGAATATTTTTATCTGAGCAAAAAGAATCATCTGCGGAGAAAAGACGGATTTTACATTTATTATGACGCCAAAAGCACGCAGCCGTCTGAACCGATGGAGGTACAACTGGAAATTCCGAAAACAAGCCTGATTCCGGCGGCTGTGCCCGCGGCAAAGGAAAAAGAAGCGGTAAAATCGCGGGCAAGATATCGGGAAGCCGTCTACAACCGGAAAAAAGAGGCTTCCGGAAAGAAAATCACTTCTTATGCGGCTGTGGCGGCCGCAGCGCTCTTAATAGGCGTCATCGGAGCGGGGATTTACCAAAAGCGAATTACCTTGTCCGATCTGGAAAAAGTAATCGCCGCTATGGGGCAGAAAAGCAAAGTCGTCAATACGGAAGGCGAAACCGAAGATTTTCTGCAGGAAATGGAGGATACCGAAAGCGGCTCCGATACACAGGCGCAGGAAACGAAATCCGACGCGATTCCGGTAGAAGATGTGCCGGCAGGCGACCTTCTTACACCCGCACAGGAGAATGAAGCGCAGCCGCAGGCGGAAACATCGATGGCGGTTCCGCAGTACTATACGGTTCGAAAGGGCGATACCCTGACGGCGATCTGCCGCAGAATTTACGGCACCTCCGGACGGCTCGGGCAGCTCCGGCAAATGAACGGACTGACGGAAACGGATGTTATATGGGAAGGACAGCAATTAGTGTTGCCCCAGTAAATCAGATAATGGTATAATAACACAATATAAATATGCACCAGAAGAAACGGAAAGGATAAACATCTATGGCAAAATCTGAGAAAACAGGCATTCGAACCGTAAAGAGCGATTTTGAAGAATTAGATGAAAAGATACAAAAGCACAGGAAAAAGATTTTTTTCCGCGTCATAAAGATCATTGCCGTTATTGCGGCGGCGGTCGTCGTTTTGGAATTGTGGTCGGCGCTCCGCAGCTATGATTCGTACGAAGTCCGCAGCAGTGCAAAGCGTACCGACAGTGAAGCGGTAAAGTTTGAAGAATTTCTGGGCAATGTCCTCAAATACAGCAATGACGGCATTATGTATATGGACAGCGGAAACGAATTGATCTGGAATCAGTCGTTTGAAATGACGACGCCTGTTCTGGATATCTGCAGGGACTATCTGGTCATTTACGACAAAGGCGGCATGGAAATTTATATCATGACAAAGGATGGCTTGGAGGAAAAAATCGAAACAAACTATCCCATCCAGACCGTATGCGTCGCGGGGCAGGGAACGGTTGCCGTTTTGATGAAAGAGGGCGGCATATCCTATGTAAAACTTTTTGACCGGAAAGGAAAAGAGCTGGCAAACGGCGAATTTTACGGAGAGCAGGGCGGTTTTCCGATCGATATCGCGCTTTCCTATAACGCGCAAAAGCTGGCGGTCGATATGATCGACGTCAACGACGGAAACATCAAATCCACAATAACCTTTTACAATTTTGGCTCGGTCGGGCAAAATGAGATTGACAATAACGTAGGCACCTACTCCTATTCGGATATGCTGATTCCCGAGATCGCGTATGTATCGGACAACCGCATGTTAGCGCTTGGGGACAATGAAATTATTGTGTTTGAAGGGGAGCAGAAGCCTTCCGTAGAAAAAGAAATTTTCATCGAAGAAGAAATTTCCAGCATCTTCCACGATGAAAAATATATCGGAGTCATTTTAAACGATCATAGTGAAGAAGGCTCCCGTCATATCACTGTATATGATATGAAAGGAACGAAAGTTATGGAAAACGATACCGCGCTTGCTTATGACCACGCGGAATTTTTATCCAACCATGAAATCTGCGTCCGGAATGATTATGAGTGTGAATTGTATACCATACATAGCATCAAAAAATTTTCCTATCGTTTTGATACGGAATTATACAGGATCATTCCGGAGGGAACGGGGGCAAACTATATCTTTTTGCTGAACGGAAGAACAGAAGAGGTGCGTTTACGATGAACTGGCTGTTGATATTGTTTTTTATCGTTGTGGCGGGCTGCGTGATCCTCGGGTACTATCGGGGATTTTTGCGCGTCGTATATTCGTTGGCGGAATGGGTGCTTATTCTGCTTTTTGTCACATGGGCGACGCCGTATGTGAGCCGATTTTTGGCGGAGCAGACTCCGCTGCAGGCGACTCTGGAAAGCAGCAGCAAGGAAGAATTGCGCCAAAGCATTACAAATATGAAGGAAGACGAAGGAACGGATGGAGGCGTGCTGGATGCGCTGGGACTCCAACTGCCGGATATCATTGAAGAACGCCTTCTGGGGACAAGCGGACTTGCGGATCAGTTTTTGGAGGCTGCCGGAGTGTATGATCTGATGGCGCATAAAATTTCCCAGTTTGCCGTCCGCGGCATTGCTTTTTTGATCACGCTGCTCCTTGCATTTGTAATTTTTCATGGAGTCGGAACCGCGCTGAAGCTGGTAGATAAAATCCCGATCGTCAGCGGCGTCAACCGGACGGCTGGCGGATTTGCCGGTCTGCTTCAGGCGCTTTTATTTGTCTGGGTTGCCTTTGCGGCAGCGGCGGCATGTGCGGGAACGGAGTGGGGACGCTGGCTGATCTCCTTTATATATGAAGCACCGATACTCACATGGCTCTATGAAAATAATCCCGTCTTAAATATTTTTCTAAGTTTTTGCTGACAAAAACGTCTTTTTTCCGGTATACGGGGAGGAATCGAAAAAAAGAAGAAAAAATATAAAAAAATTTGTTGACAACTGGCGAACCGCGTGATATTATTAACAAGCTGACCGTTTGAAAGCGGTCGGAACCTTGATAACTGAACAGTGGAAAACCTTGAAAGATTCATTGAGA
>CANQCX010000047.1 GCA_947591115.1 uncultured Lachnospiraceae bacterium
TTATTTACAAACGATGTTATCCTACCATTTTTTTCAAAAACTGTCCAGTCCGGAGGAAAAACGGCGCATCAGGCGGCTGATTACACCTGAAACTTTCCAATGGAATCTTTTAATTTGCGCGTGCTGTCCCGTACGGAACCCATAATCTCAGAAACAGAACCTGCATTTTCCATGATTTCCGAAGTATTCTGCGCAATATCGGTAATTCCCATCGCCCCTTCGTTGTTGGCGGTAGAAATTTCGTTGATGGAATCCGACATGACGCTGATGGAATCAACCAGCTTTCCGGTCGATTCGTCTACGGATTCAATCAGGCTCCGCATAGACTCCGCATCCGCATAGTATTGTTCTCCGGTATGCACCATATTCTCATAATCGCGAATTACGTTTTCATCAATAAAACGGATCGTACGCTCGGACGTTTCCGCCAGATTGTTGACGGCGATAACCACCTGCTTGGTTACCTCCTGAATCGCGGTAACCATATTCTGTGAATTCTCCGCCAGCTTGCGGATCTCATCCGCCACAACGGCAAAACCTTTTCCCTGCTCTCCGGCGCGCGCCGCTTCAATGCTTGCATTCAAAGAAAGCAGGTTGGTTTCCGAAGCAATTTCCAAAATAGCCTCGGAAAGTTCGTCGATCTTATTGACCTCCTTTGACTGCTCGATCGCGATCCGCAGTTTCTCATTGATCTCTCGCGTAAGCTCGCTGGTGCGCTGCTGCGCCTCGACTGCGTTCTGCTTTAAGCCCTGCGCACGTTCGTTGATTCCGGCCAGCGTTTCCATTCCGTTTGCCGTTTCCGCACTGATCGCCTCGACCGCTTCTTTGATGCTGAACGTATTCTGATTCATCAAATCGGTGCTTGCCGCCGTCTGCTCCATTTCCGCCGCACGATCCAGCGTCAGGTTATTGACGGTATTGATCCGCGACGCCAGCATTTCCATTTCCTCATTGGAAACGTTAATATTGCCGTTGACCGCGTCCGCCTCGCTGATAATGGAAAGAAACGCTTCCCTTAAATCCCGCTGCATATGTGCAACCGAACGCGCCAGTACGCCGATTTCGTCTTTCCGTTTTGACATGGACTGCGGCACCTCCTGCGTAAAATCCGCGTTTCCGTACCGCTCGATGATATCTACCATCCGGCGCAGCGGTTTCGTAATGGATACGGAAAGCAGGACGATAAAGATATCCGCAATAATAAAGCAGATGATCGCAATGATCACGATCTGCCGGATCAGGCTGTAGATCATATCCTTATAAACGCGCTCCGGCATGAACACCAGCGTATTCATGCTGCCCGCTTTGCAGAATGCCCCGACATTCATTTCTTCGTTCAGTTCAAATTCCAGACGGCCGGATTCGGTTCCGTTCATCTGCTCCATCGCCTGAATCGTCGTTTGATTTTCCTCGTTGAAATTGATCTGAAGAATCTGCTCCGGATTCTGGCTGGCGATTACATATCCGTCCAGATCCACGATCAAAACCGTCGTTCCTTCCTTGTCGATTGACTTTGTAATCGTTTCCGTCATCGCACCTAGATCAATGGAATTGTTCAGTCCTCCGACGACCTCCCCCGTCTTCGGATCCCGAATGGCGTAGGCAATGACATACACCGGCCTTCCGGTTACCGGAGAAATGTTATTCCCCAGAAATTCGCCGTTGGAAACACAGGCGTCATACCAGGGTTCTCCCTTGACATCATGCAGCGTTTCTCCCCCAAGACCGTCTGCAATGCCGGTCGTCCCGCAGGTAATGAAAAAATTCTCATAGATTCCGTCCGCATTTTTGAATATCTCCCCCAGATATTCCTGAATCTTTTTATTCTCCTGCTCGTCCAACTGTCCGTCATGGTACTGTTCTGCAACCGCCTCCTGAATATACGGCGACTGTGCAACCGCCTTTGACAGCGCAATTTGATTTTGGATAATAAAATCCACCTCATGCATCTTTTCCGAAGAAAGCTGCTGCAGGTTCTGATTTGTCATATCCGACAGATTCCGATACGTGGAAAAGACCGTCGTTACCGAAGTTACCAAAAGCGGAAACATCATGCACAGCACCGCTGTCAGAAAGATCGTTCGGAACAGTCCTCCAAACCTTACTCCTTTTTTCATTTCGCCCCTTCTCCTTATTGTTGTAAAATGATACCTTATATTATACACGAAACCGCTTTATAATGGAATATGGCTTGTTTATAAAGTTTTAATATTTTTTTGTACCCTTGATTTTCCTGCCTTTTCGCACTTTTGTTAGCACTCATCTAAAAAGAGTGCTAATTTTCTATTGACTTTTCCGACCTGCGGACTTATCATCATAATAGTTGAAAATTTATGGAAAAAGGAGTTGTTTTATTATGGCAAATAAGCATGGCAATCTGTCCATTGACAGTGACAATCTGTTCCCGATCATCAAAAAGTGGTTGTATTCCGACCATGACATTTTTTATCGGGAGCTTATTTCGAATGGCTGCGACGCCATTACCAAATTAAAAAAGCTGGACATGATGGGCGAATATACCCTGCCGAACGACTACAAGGCAAAGATTGAAATCATCGTCAATCCGGAGGAAAAGACGCTGAAGGTCATCGATAACGGTCTGGGCATGACGATGGACGAAGTCGAGGAATACATCAACCGCATCGCTTTTTCCGGTGCAACGGATTTCATCGAAAAATACAAGGACAAGTCCAACGACGACCAGATCATCGGCCACTTTGGTCTCGGCTTCTACTCCGCCTTTATGGTTGCGGACGAGGTAACCATCGACACGCTTTCCTATAAAGAGGGCGCAACCGCCGTACACTGGTCTTGCGACGGCGGAACCGAGTTTGATATGACCGACGGCAGCAAAACAACGGTCGGAACCGAGGTAACGCTTTATCTGAACGAAGACTGTCTGGAATTTGCAAACGAATACCGCGCGCGGGAAGTCATTGAGAAATACTGCTCGTTCATGCCGACGGAAATTTATCTTTCCAAAGCAAACGCGGAAACGGAATACGAAACCATCGACAAGGAGGACCGCCGCGACACCGACACCGTTGTGGAGGAAATCCATGAGGAGGCCAAAACCGAGGAAAAAGAAAACGAAAACGGCGAAAAGGAAATCGTAGAGGTTTCTCCGGCAAAAGACAAGCTCAAAATCGTAAAACGGCCGGTTCCGCTCAACGATACCCAGCCGCTTTGGACGAAGAATCCAAACGACTGTACCGAGGAGGATTACAAAGCGTTTTACCGTAAGGTATTTCTGGATTATAAGGAGCCGCTGTTCTGGATTCATCTGAACATGGACTATCCGTTTAATCTGAAGGGCATTTTGTATTTTCCTAAGATCAATACGGAGTACGATTCCATTGAGGGAACGATCAAGCTCTACAACAATCAGGTATTTATCGCGGACAATATCAAAGAAGTCATTCCGGAATTTCTGATGCTTTTAAAGGGCGTCATCGACTGTCCGGATCTTCCGCTGAACGTGTCCCGTTCCGCACTGCAGAACGACGGTTTTGTAAAAAAGATTTCCGAATATATTACCAAAAAAGTGGCGGACAAGCTGATCGGCATGTGCAAGACCGAAAAAGAATCCTACGAAAAATACTGGGATGATATCAGTCCGTTTATCAAATACGGCTGCTTAAAAGATGAGAAGTTCTGTGACAAGATGAACGACTACATCCTGTTTAAAGATATCAATGACAAATATCAGACGCTTCCGGAGCTGCTTGCCCCTGTCGAGGAGGAGGCAAAAGAGGACGGCACCGTTGTTGAGGATTCCGTAGAGGCGGCGGAGGCAAAAGACGCCGATGCTTCCGCTTCGGATGCAGCGGAGGACGAACCGAAAGAACCGGAGCGCAAAACCGTATACTATGTTACGGATAAAAACCAGCAGGGACAGTACATCAACCTCTTTAAGGAACAGGGAATGAATGCTGTGATCCTCGATCACACCATCGATACCTCCTTTATTACCCAGTTGGAGCAGCGGAACGAGCATTATCAGTTTATGCGTATTGACGCCGATGTGACCGGCTCGCTGAAGGAGGAAACCGATGAGGATCTTTCCGAAACGGCTGCCAGTCTGTCCGAAATCTTCAAAAAAACGCTCAAGAATGACAAGCTGACCATTCAGGCGGAAAAACTGAAAAACGAGGAGATTGCTTCCGTACTGACGCTCTCCGAGCAGGGAAGACGGATGCAGGATATGATGAAGATGTACGCGATGGGCGGTATGGGCGGCATGGATCCGAACATGTTTGCCGCAGACCAGACGCTGACCTTAAATGTAAACCATACGCTGGTTCAATACATCTTAAACAACAAGGATTCGGAGCATGTACCGATGTTCTGCGAGCAATTATACGATCTTGCCCGTATCAGCAATCAGCCGCTTCCGGTCGATGATATGACCAAATTTGTAAAACGCAGCAACGATATTATGATGCTTCTTGCAAAATAAAACAGGCGCTTTGCGCCGCGAAAAAATCCCTGTCACGCTTTTTGGCGGCAGGGATTTTTTAATAAAAACACATCATATTGACTGGTTTTTTTTAACAATTTTTAATTCATACCCCATTGCATTTAAAAGGTTACAAAAAATATGCAAAGACGGATTACTTTCTTTCTTCTCTATTCGTGAAATAACTTGCTGCTTATTTCCTGTTAGTTCTGCTAGTTTAGATTGTGTTATTTTTTCTTTTTTACGCAAACTAATCATTTCGCCAATCAGTCTGTACTCCTGCCGGCTTTCATCCCATGCTTTTCGAAATGATTCTGATTCTGTACGGCTTTTTTCAATTTCATCTTTTATGCTTACTTCTGCAAACGGCATATCAACCCTCCTATATAAAAGATTTTCCGAATATTTTTCATAATCTTTCCAATGTGTTCATCTGCCGCTACTTTCCCCCAGCGTCCGCTTTGACCGGAATTTTCCAAACAGCCAGTTTACAAACAGCGCGGACGCGGTTCCGATCAGAATTCCTGCCAGCACATCCGTTGGAAAATGAACAAAATTGTACAATCGGGAAAAGGCGATAAGCGCCGCCAAGATAAGCGCGGGAACGCCGATTTTTTTCTCGCGGCACCAAAGCGTGACCGCTGCCGTAAAGCCGTTCATGGAATGTCCGGAGGGAAAGGAATAATCCTTCGGACTTGGGATCAGCAGCTTGACGTTTGGATCTATCCAGCAGGGACGATCCCTCGCGATCAGATTCTTTAAAACCAGATTCCCGATAATAGCGGTAAGCAGCATGGCAAGCAGCATTTGAAACCCGCAGATGCGGTACTGTTTTGGGATCAAAAGCAGTACGCCAAGCAATATCCAGAAAATCCCGCCGTCTCCGAGCGCGGAAAGGAAAACCATGATTGCATCCGTTACCGGATGGTGGATCTCCTGAAGCGCATATAAAAATTCAAATTCCCAGCTCATTGCTTCACTCCTGAAAAATATTTGTCGTATAGAGCAAAAAACGAATCGGTCGTAACCGAAGCCAACGGCTCGAGCTCCGTTTCATTCCACAGCTCCTCATTCATTTCAAACTCCGCCGTTTCTACAAATTCCTGATAAACATCCTCAAACTGTTCCTTTTCCCGCCGTACCAGAATGTTGTCCTTGTTCGCTTCGGTCAGCTCCTGCTCAAACTTGTTGAGGCATTTAATAAAATAAAATCCGTTTTCCGTATCAATCCGTCCCGAATACGTATCGTTGTTTAAGTTAAACGCGATATCCTCCACCTCTTTCGGAAAATATCCGCGCGGGATCGTCAGTTCGATTTCTCCCGCTTCATTGTAAGCGGCGGCAACGGCGGCAAAATCCTCTCCCGCCGCCAGCTTGGACGAAACCGAATCGGCAATCGCCTGATTCGTCACATAAATCTGCTGGATGCGGATCACTCTTGCCTCGTCGTCGCTGACCTCCTCGTTGATTCCCTGCGTAAGCGTATCGTATAGCTTTTTGGCAAGCGCATAATTCTCATAGGCCTCCCGTACGTCGCTTTTCTGGACTTCCATAAACTCCTTTTCGCTGTCGCTTAGCGAGTCGTAATATTCCTCCGCCGCAGAAGACGCCAGTTCCTCTTCCTTCTCGCTTAACCGGATGTTCTGCTGCTCCGCCAGCAGATCCATGCATACGATTTTGGACAGTTCAAAAATGGTCACATCCTTCACATACTGCCTGAGATCCTCTCCGTCAAAGTCATATTCCCACAAATCCAGTCCATAGGCTTTTCCGTACAGATTTTTGTAATTGCACAGATAGAGCTTCGCCTGCCGGATGCTGCACTTTTGATCGTTGATCCAAAAAACCGTCCGGCTTTTGATCAGCTTCTCTCCAAATACAAATTCGGTATTTCCGATCCTGCATCCGCACAGCAGAACGGCGGTAAGCAGAACCGCTGATAATGCGGTTATCTTTTGTATCTTTTTTTTCATGCTTTTCATCGCTTCCCGTATTTTATCTTTTCCGTATCTTTATAAGTTTTTTCAGCGTCTTTATAAGTTTTTTCAGCGTCTTTATAAGTTTTCCAGCGTCTTTATGTGTTTTCTATCGTCTTTAAGATGCTTCTGGCTGCGGCGAGTCCGTTTGCGGACGCCTGCTGCAGTCCTCTGGTAACCGAAGCGCCGTCTCCAATTGCACGAAGTCCCTTCCGGCTGGTTTCAAAGCCTCGGTCAACGATGACCTTATTGGAATAAAATTTGACCTCTACTCCGTACAGCAGCGTTTCGTCACTGGCAATTCCCGGCGTTACCTTATCAAGCGCCTCGATCATTTCTTCAATATCAACCATGATCCGATGCGGAAATACCAGCGACAGATCGCCCGGAACCGCATCCTTTAACGTCGGGAGCAGGTTATTCCGGCAGAGGCGCTCCTCCGTCGTTCGGCGTCCCCTCTTAAAGTCCCCAAACGTCTGCACCATGATCTTTCCGTCGCAGAGCATATTGGAAAGCTGCGCGATCTGTTTTCCGTACTCGATCGGCGTTTTAAACGGTTTGGTAAAATTCTTCGACACCAAAAGCGCAAAATTGGTATTGTTTGTCTTTTTGTCTTTGGATTTATAGGCGTGGCCATTGACTACGGCAAGTCCGTTGTCATAATATTCCGATGCCACTTCTCCGGACGGATTGGTGCAGAACGTCCGGACTTTATCATCAAACGTCGGCGTATGATAGACCAGCTTCGCTTCATAAAGGTTCCGGTTTAAAAAGTCCATGATCTCATCCCGTACCTCCACGCGCACACCGATGTCCACCGTTCCAACCTTTGTTTCGATGCCATGCTCTTTACAGATATGCGAGAGCCAGTCCGCGCCTTCCCTGCCGACCGCCGCAACGGTTTCTTTTGCCCGAAGCTCCTCTCCGTCCTCCGTAATAACCCCTGTTACGCATCCGTCCTCCAAGATCAGATTTTTTACCATAGTATGAAACCGCATCTCGACTCCCGCATCGAGCAGATGCTGCTGCAGACGGGTATAGATCTTATATCCTTCTTCCGTTCCCAGATGGCGGATCGGACATTCGATCAGCTTCAGGTTGGCATTGATCGCTTTTCTGCGGATTTCCCTAAGCTCCTGCTCTTTTCCGACGCCGTATACCTGCGTATCCGCGCCGAATTTTAAATAGATCCGGTCGGATTCCTGAATCAGCGCCTCTGTTTCTTCGTAACCCAAAATTTCCGGCAGATTGCCGCCCACATCCGGCGACAGCGACAGCTTTCCATCGGAAAACGCGCCCGCTCCGGCAAAACCCGTAGTAATGGAGCAGGGACGGCAGCCGACACAGGCGCGCGTCTCGCGCTTTGGACACCGCCGTTCCTCGATCCGCTTTCCCTTTTCGATCATCAGCACCTTGAGATTTTTGTTATGCTCCATCAGTTCATAGGCGCAGAAAGCACCGGACGGCCCCGCGCCGATAATGATTACGTCATATTGTTTCCTCGTCATTTTGTTTCTACCCTTCTACGATTAAATATCGGCCATCCGGCAGCGCAAATACCTCGCTTGCCTCTAGGAGCTCCTCCTCCGGCATTCCGGAAATATCTGTGCCCGCTTCTTCAAAATATGCCCGTACCTCTTTTTTATTCCTGCAGACTGCCGCCATGCAGTCCGCTAAAAATTCATCCGCTTCTTCCTTTGTCTCTGCAACCTTTTCCGGAAAAAGCTGCGTCTGGTGTTCCAGAAAAAAATTCAGGATTTCTTCCTCATATTCGTACATGCCCGTTCCTCCCCGCGGTAAAATGTCCGACGGTATTTACCATGTGCATTTTACCATAAATAAATATCTATGCCAAGCGTTTGCAGCTCCTGATAGAGCCGCGCGAGCGGAAGTCCGACGACATTGTAGTAATCGCCCGCGATTTCTTTGATATAAATCGCGCATTTCCCTTGAATTCCATACGCGCCCGCCTTATCCATCGGCTCGCCCGTTGCAATGTAGCGGTCGATTTCCTGCGCGCTCATCGGGTACATGGTCACATCGGTTTTTTCGGTAAACGAATATTCCCCCATGCGCCCGTTTTGATCCAAAAATACCAGCGTAACGCCGGTGTAGACGCTGTGCGTATTTCCGGAAAGCAAGCCAAGCATTTGTCTTGCGTCGTTTTCATCCTTTGGTTTTCCCAGAATCCTTCCATCGTATGCTACGACCGTATCCGCGCCGATTACCAGAAAATCCTGCGGCGAAGTCAATTCCAAATTGCGCTCATTGAAAAAAAAGATTCCGGAGGCCACCTCCAGCGCTTTCTGGCGGGAAAGCTCCTCCACGACCTCTTTCGGGGATGTTTTTGTAATGACCTCCTCTCCCTTTGCCGGACAAACCTCAAATTCCAGTCCGAGCTGCTCCAGCAGCTCTTTTCTTCTCGGGGAGCCGGAGGCTAAAATGATCTGGCTCATAACGATACCACCTCCTGAAGCCGGAAGGAATAGAGCAGGCATTCCTTTACCGTAATCTTTTTTTCGTCTGTAGAAAAAACGCGGGATAACGCATCCGCATACAATTCCATCTGCGTCTGATAGCGCATGATCAGTTCCTCCTGCTTTGATACCCGATCCGTTTTATAATCCAGCAGCACAATTTTTTCATCTTCCATCCAGAAGGCATCGATGATCCCCTGAACCAAAACGCCCTCCTGCTCCATGACAAACGGTTTTTCCCGATAAAACGTTCCTTTTTCTGCGGCAGCCGCCATTCTTCCTGCCAGCGCGCCGGAAACAAACGCTTCGATTGCCGGCGGATAGATCCGCTCCCGCAATTCTTGGGACAATTCGCCGGAGTCCATCATCCGCGCCAGTTCTTTTTCCACAAACGCGGAAACCTCCCGTCTGTTTGAGCGGTCGAGCTTTCCCAATGCTGCAAAATCCATGCACTCCATAACCCGGTGTACGGCGGTTCCGCGCAGCGCGCCCGGGTTTACGCCGGCTTCTTCGGCAGCCTCTCTTGCGAAATCCGGTATGTAAGATTCTTTTTCTTCCAGAAGAAAATCCGGTATCTGCGCCTCGTTTTCTTCCCGATCGTACTGCCGGAGCATCGAAGCGTGCTTTAATTCCGATACGGAATATTTGCTTTTTTTCCCTGCCTCGCTCCGATACGGATATTCGTAGGAAAACTGCGTTTCCAACTGCTGCACCAGCGTTTCATCCGCATTTTGTATCTTCTCCTCCAACTGCCTTTGCGTTTCCTTCTCCTGCTGCCTTTGACCGATTTCCTCCCAGATCATCTCCTGCGGTTCGGCAAAAGAAATCTCATAGCGGTCTGGATAGGAAAGCGCGCCGCTTACGATCCAGTCGCAGTAGCTTGCGGCGCCGACTCTCTGCCGGTAACGGAGCGGTTCTTGGGGAAGCGCATTTCCGGTCAATCGGGAATACAGCTTTTCCTTCTCTTTGATCACTCCTGTCAGAAGCAGTTTTTCCTTCGCCCTCGTCAGCGCAACATACAAAACGCGCAGTTCCTCTCCCAGATTTTCCTGCTCCAGATCGTCCGCGATCGCGGTCCGCAGCAGACATTCCCGCCGCAGCTTCGGATTGCTGCTGACTTCGTAGATGCCCATTCCAAACCGCGGATGTACAACCAACGGCTCCCGAATGTCCATCCGGTTAAACTGTTTGGAAAGTCCCGATACAAACACGACGGGAAATTCCAGTCCTTTGCTTTTATGAATGGTCATAATATGAACGACGTCGGCATTTTCGCCCGTTACGTCCGCTTCTCCGAAATCGATTTCGTATTTTTGAAGCTGGTCGATGTAACGCACAAAATGAAACAGTCCCTTATAGCTGGTCTTTTCATAGGCAATCGCTTTTTCCAGAAGCATATACAGATTTGCCGCACGCTGCTCGCCCGCCGGAAGCGCCGCCGCATAATTTCCGTATCCGGTGTCCGCCAAAATTTTTTCGATCAGTTCATGCACCGGAGCGTCCTTTTCTTTTCGCAGATTTTGATAAATTCCGTAAAATACGCCAAGCGGCTCAGCTTCTTCCGCTTCCTTCATTGCCAAGAGCACCGCCTCCGCAAAGGAAACCTCCGGATGCTCCACGCGGATCTCCGCAAGCTCCTCCTCCGTCAGTCCCGCCATCGGCGAACGCAGCACCGCCGCCATCGGAATATCCTGATAGGGATTATCGAGAATCCGCAGCATACTTAAAACCGTCTGTACCTCTGCTGCGGAAAAATATCCGGTTGAAGATTCCACATGCGCCGGAATCCCGCAGTCTTCCAGCACATTGGCAAATTCCGTCCCCCAGTCCTTTAAGCTCCGAAACAGAATGACAATATCGGAATAACGCAGCGGCCGCAGTTTTTTGGTCTTTTCGTCCGTCACGCGCGTTTCGCGCATCAGGCGGCGGATCCGGTCGGCGACCATCCGCGCCTCCATCTGCTTTTT
>CANQCX010000048.1 GCA_947591115.1 uncultured Lachnospiraceae bacterium
GCCAGAATCCCGCTGTCTTTTAAAATATCCAGCACACAGGTAAAATAATCCAGCATCTCCTCGCTCATCTGATCGTTTGGAATCGGATCCGCTGCCGTAAGCTGCGCAGACACCGCAGCCAGCGCAGCCGCCTGACGGCCGGAAAACACGCCGTAAACCTCACGCTCCGCCGCAGAGGCGTCCTCCTTCCCGAAATGGGTAATATCGGCTACGTTGTTGTTTAAAAGTGAAAAATACACATCGGTAATCGGAATGTTTCCGGCGCGGATATTGGAATACACGATTCCCGCGATTTCCTGCTCTAACAGCTCATATACGGCTTTCTGCAGATTGGCGTCCAGCGTCAGATACAGATCGTTCCCCGCAACCGGATCCGTACTCCGGATGACCTCCGTAATCCTTCCGACATTGTTGACATACACGTCCC
Organism: uncultured Lachnospiraceae bacterium; assembly: GCA_947591115.1. Taxonomy (GTDB): domain Bacteria; phylum Bacillota; class Clostridia; order Lachnospirales; family Lachnospiraceae; genus Roseburia. The sequence continues at coordinate 428 of CANQCX010000048.1, forward strand.
GTTCGCCGTTTTTTCCGCGCAGATAGCTCTCATAATACTGCTCCAGTCCGGCGCGTCCGATCGTGTCGTTTTTCGTATAGCTTTCGTCCGTCTCGGACAGCTTTTCATATTCCTCTGCGGAAATTTTTCCGGTATAGCCGATGATGGACGCAAAATATTCACTGTAGTTGTATTTGCGGACAGTATCTTCTTCGATCGAAACGCCGATCAGCGTATCGGAATGCTCGTTCATGTAGGCCACGACCGCGTCGGACACATCCTGCGCCACCAGTGTCGATTCGTAGCGCTTATAGCGGTTTTCCAGCATAGCATAGCGCAGAACCGCAATTTTATACGCAATCTCCTGCGGATACGGCTCGCTGTCGGAATCTTCCGGATTGATGTCAAATTCTCCTTTGCCATGCATCAGAAACTGCATGACCTGCTCCGCCGTTGCATCCGCTTCGTTGAATTTTAATTCTTTATTGTATTCCAGCTTTTCATAAGAGCTTTTGCCGAAAACATCCGCCAGAAACCGTTTTAATCCCGTTCCGGAAACGTTAAAACGGTACGTTCCGTCTTCGGCTAGATCAATCTTAAAGTTATTGTAGATATCGCCGCCGTTTTCTTCGATTACCGTAATGATCTCGGCAAGCTCCGCATTCAGTTCGCGGTTGCGTTCGCTGGTATTTTCATAAACCCCGCTGTCATAAATGACTACGGAATAAGCCAGCTCGTTGTATGCCAGAAGGTTTCCGTTGCAGTCGTAGATATTGCCCCTTGCCGCATCTATGGTCAGCGGCTTTTGAATCTTCATGGTAAAATTCTTCTGGTATGCGGCTCCGTTTACGATCTGAAGCGAAAAAATGCGGAACAGCATGACGGAAAACATCAGGATGATAGCGGCAGACAGCACAAACAGGCGTGAACTGAAAAATTTTTTTAAAAATTCTTTTATATCATAGATCAAATTTTTTCGCTCTCCTTTTTTCGTAGGCTTCCAATCCCTGATTCATTTTCAGAAGAATAAAATACAAAAGGATCGTAATGACCATCGTATAAACAAACTCCGGTATGATCACAGAGCTTAAATAGTACCAGAAACGGAACCTGCTCCGGAACAAAAACATGACAAAATAAATGATAAAATTGCTGACAATGTCGCTTGCCCCGATCAAAAGCATCGGCAGCTTGATATCGTCCGGATAAAATCTTTTTTGGAATATTCCGTTGATATATCCGATATACATATAGATTAAAGCATATACGCCGAGATAAAAACCAAAAAAAATGTCTATAAGCAGACCGCAAAAAAAGCCAACAAACAGGCCTTCTTTCTTTCCGCGCATAAATCCGAACGAAGAAACGACAATAATCAACAGATTCGGCGCAATATTGGCAAACGAAAGCGCCTGAAAGACGGTCGTCTGTAGTACAAAACAGATTGAAATAATGAAAAACAGCGTTATTTTCCGAAGCATCGCGCTCTCCTACTGGGTAACGGATTCCGGCTCCGGCGTCGTTTCCGCACCGTCATTTTCTTCGCCGGTTTCTTTTAATTTGGTAATTACAAGCACTACCTGAATATGTTCGAAATCCACCACCGGAGTAATGGTTCCCGATTTGGTCAGATTGTTGGAATTATCTTCGATACTGGCAATATAGCCGATCAGGATTCCCTGCTGGTATTGATCGGAAACAAAGGAGGTAACGACCTCGTCCCCTACCTTTACCTCATCGTCTTCATCCTTTAATTCCGAAAAAGTAATCACTCCGCCTTGATTCATGGTCATCAGGTTCCCGCTGACGTTAAAATTGTCCTGCGTATTGGCGACCATTGCGCTGACATTGCTGGTATCGTTGATGATACTGCGGACTTTTGCGTAATTGGGCCCGACCTCCGTAATGATTCCGACAAGTCCGCTTCCGGCGATGACATTCATGCCCTTTTTAAGACCGTCGCGGCTGCCTCGGTCAATGGTAAACGTAGAAAACCAGTTCCCGCTGTCTTTTGCAATGACATTTGCAGCCACCTTATCATAATCGGCGTAGGTTTCGTCCAGCGCCAGCAGCTCTCGATAGGTGTCCAGTTCATAACGCTCCAGCTTGGTGGTGGTCAGCTTGGTCGTCAGTTCATCGACCTGAGCCTGAAGCTTTTTATTTTCATCCAGCACCTCTCCGAGCGTCTTAAAATCGTTGGATTTGGAATACAGCCATAATCCCGCGTCGTTGATCCCCTTCTGCATCGGAACAAAAACATATCCGGCGATCGAATTGAGCGGGCCTCCGGAAATATTTAAGGTCAGGCTTAGAAAAATGGCGGATACGCATATGCCCGTCATGATCAGAAGCACATATTTGGTTGGCAGACGCTTCTTTTTATTTCGAAAATTCTTCATGAAAACCTCTATTTCAAAATATTGTTTTTCATACTAAACGGAAGCCGTTTGTACTTGGAGTCGGAAACGATCTTTACCAGTCCGCGCACCGCGCTTTCCTCCGGCGTTTCGCAGATGTTGACTTTGATGTTGGTAATTTCCTCAAACAGTTTATCCAGATTGTGGATCTGGGAGCCGCCGCCCGTAATATAAATGCCGGAATGCATAATATCGCGCGCCAGCTCCGGCGGGGTTTTCTCCAAAATCATCTTAATGGAGGAGCAGATCGATTCCAGCGTCGGGCGTATCGCCTCGTAAATGACTTCTGCGGAGATCTCCATTTCGATCGGCAGACCGCTGACGACGTCGCGGCCGACAATGATCATGGATTCCGTACGTCCCGGCAGTCCGGAGCCGATCGTTTCTTTCAACGCCATCGCGGTTTTCTGGCCGATGACCAGATTAAACTTCTTGCGGATGTAGTTCATGATCGCTTCATCCATACGATTTCCGCCGTAATGCATCAGGTTGCTGAGCACCAGTCCGCCCAGAGAAATAATGGAGATTTCCGTCGTATCCGCGCCCATGTTGACGACCATCACGCCGGTCGGTTCGTTGACGTCAATCCCCAGACCGACCGCATCCGCAATCGGTTTTTCGCAGAGCAGTACGCTTTTCGGTTTGAATTTTCCTTTGAAAAACAATTCGAAAAACGCACGCTTCTCCACATCGGTAATATCGGTCGGAACGGCTACGATAAACTCCGCTCCTTTGACCTTGCCGCGCATTTTTTCCTCTAAATAATCATAAATAAATTCCTGTAGAAAGTTAAAGTCGGCAATGACGCCGCTGACTACCGGAAAATCCACCAAAATATTCTCCGGCGCTTTCTCATACATGGCATAGGCCGCATCTCCGTATGCATAGATCTGGTTTTTGTTAATGATCGCGATCGTGTTCTTTTCCTGTAGTATTTTTCCGGTTGACTTACAAAACACTTTAAAATTACAGGTGCCCAAGTCTATCCCATAAACATTGTTGTTCATTGCTGCTCTCCCTTTTCCTAAGTTATTATAAATGCTGCTCCTGAAAGCTGAAGTACCGGTTATCCCCGATGATGATATGATCCGCCAGATGCATATCCATCAGTCCGGCGCATTCCCGCATCCGCTCGGTTACGCGGATGTCGTCACTGCTCGGGCGCGGATCCCCGCTCGGGTGGTTATGAAGAAGGATCAGCTGCACCGCGTTCTTTTCCAGCGCTTTTTTTAAAATTTCTTTGGGCGATACATAGGCATAATTGGTACTGCCCTCCGAAATCTTAGCGTCTCCGAGAAAATTGCACTTGGCGTCGAAAAACGCGCAAAAAAGCTGCTCCTTTTTCTCATGGCGGAGCTGCTCCATATAGTAATCCGCAACGGAAGCCGGCTCCTTCATCTGAATGTGATAACCGCGGCTGGTCGCGGCGATCCGGCGGGATAACTCCGCGACGGCTTTTAGCTGTATTGCCTTGACCCTGCCGATCCCCGGAATTTTCAAAAGCGTTTCATACGGGTACTCATAGAGATTCAGAAGGTTTCCCTGTCCTCCGCAAAGAATCCGCCTCGCTACTTCCAGAGAATTCTGTTCCCTCGTCCCGCTTTTTACGATGATCGCTAAAAGTTCGGCATCGGAAAGCTGCTCCGCCCCTTTTTTTAAAAACTTCTCATAGGGACGTTCGGATTCAGGAAGCTGTTTTACTGCTGTATGATCTGACATAAAATCCTTTCTACTCTCCCAAAGGATTTTCGTTTTATTGTATCATACCTTATCTATATTAACAAGGTTGCGTTCATAAAGTTTTTGTAAAGAAGACAAAATTCCCAATTTTGCATGATACCATGTCAGACCGCCCTGAAAGTACACCGCGTACGGCGGTTTTACCGGACCGTCCGCCGAAAGCTCGATGGAAGAACCCTGAACGAAGGCTCCGGCTGCCATAATGACGTCGCTGTCATATCCCGGCATGGCCCAGGGTTCCGGCGTAACATAGCTGTCTACCGGCGCAGCGGACTGGATTCCTTCACAAAACGCGATCATTGCTTCTTTTTGCCCGAACGTGATCGCCTGTATGATGTCATGCCGGCTTTCGACCGAATCCGGCATCGTTGCAAATCCCAGCGGTTCATAGATATTTGCCGCGAAGATCGCTCCCTTTAGCGCGCCGCTTACGACAGACGGAGCGAGAAACAGTCCCTGATAAAAGGACTGGATCACGCCGAGCGAAGCGCCGACCTCTTTCCCGAGTCCCGGCGAGGTCAGGCGGTACGCCGCATTTTCCACGCATTCTTTTTTTCCTGCCAGATATCCGCCGATCGGCGCAAGTCCGCCGCCCGGATTCTTGATCAGCGAGCCGACGATCAGATCCGCTCCCGCCTCCAGCGGCTCCTTTTCCTCGACAAATTCGCCGTAGCAGTTATCCACCATGCAGATCACGTCCGGTTTGATCGTTTTGATAAACGAAATCAGCTCCCCGATTTTGGCTACGGAAAGCGTCGGACGCGCGGCATAGCCTTTGGAACGCTGTATCGTTACCATACGGGTGTTTTCATGGATTGCCTGACGGATTCCTTCGTAGTCAAACGAACCGTCGGGCAGCAGCTCCACCTGCCGGTACCCGATCCCGTATTCCGCCAGCGAACCCTTCGACGGGCGGATCCCGATTACCTCCTCCAATGTGTCATACGGTTTCCCGACCGGAGAAAGCAGCTCGTCGCCCGGCCGCAGATTGGACATCAGCGCCAGCGCCAGCGCATGGGTGCCGCAGGTAATCTGCGGACGCACCAGCGCGTCCTCCCCGCAAAAACAGTCCGCATAGACGCGCTCTAACGTATCTCTCCCGAGGTCATTATAACCGTAACCGGTGGAAATATGAAAACATTCCGCGTTGACGCGGTTTTTCTGCATTGCTTCTATGACCTTGAGCTGGTTGTATTCCGCACGCGCATCAATTTCGGCAAAACGGTTCTTAAGCTTTTCCTCTATTTTTTCTCCATAGCTAAGAACCTCCTTTGAAATTCCCAGTCTATGATATTGTGCCTCTAAAAACGGATTCATAATTACTCCTTAGCGATTTTTCTTTGATTTTTTGTCTGCATCGTATGTCAAAGGTCCGAAAGGATTCCTTTTTCTTTTAGTATTTTGCACATTTTCTGCAGGATAGCGTCTTCCTCATATCCAAATTCTTCTTTGTTCAGCCAGATAACGTCCCGTTCCCTCCGAAACCATGTCATCTGCCGCTTGGCGAAGTGGCGCGTTTCCCTTTTAATGATCGAAACCGCCTCCTCCATAGAGGTACGCCCGTCCAGATAATCCAGCAGCTCTTTATAACCGAGTCCCTGCATGGACACCATATCGCGCGTCAATCCCATTTCACGAAGACGCCGGACTTCATCCAGCAATCCCAGCTCCATCATCCGGTCTACCCGTTGGTTAATGCGCCGGTAGAGGTTCTCGCGCGGCTCCGTCAGAACAAAATAGGCGAAACGGTACGGGGATTCCTTCTGCCGCTCCGTTTCGTTATGCTCCGATATGGGACGTCCGGTCAGATGATAAAATTCCAGCGCGCGGATGATGCGCTTTTGGTTATTTTCATGTATTTTTTCACAGGAAGCCGGATCGACCGCCCGAAGCTGTTCAAACAGCGCATGGGAGCCATGCTGCTTTGCGTATTCCTGCAGGCTTTTCCGGTATTCCCTGTCGCAGTCCTGTTCGGAAAAATCCACGTTGTACAAAAGAGCCTGGATATAAAATCCGGTTCCTCCCGCCAGAATCGGAATTTTTCCCTCGCTGTAAATTTCCTCCAGCGCTTGAAGCGCCATCTGCTGGAACCTTGCAATATGAAACGACTCCGTCGGCAGCAGCTCATCGATCAGATAATGGCGGACGCCCTGCATTTCCTCTTTGGTAATCTTTGCGGAGCCGATGTCCATATAGCGGTAAACCTGCATGGAATCCGCAGATATGATCGATCCGTTGATCTTTTTTGCCAGAGAAACGGAAAGCGCGGTCTTTCCGACTGCGGTCGGCCCCGTAAGGATGACGAAAGGTTTTTTGTTTGTCATAATCGATTTCCTTTCCGGTCATTTCTCATCCGACGATCCGCTTAAATTTCTTTTCGAGCTCCTGTTTGGTCATGGAAATGATCGTCGGTCTGCCATGCGGACAGTGATACGGATTTTCCAATGTCAAAAGTTCTCCGATCAGATGGTCGATCTCCGCAAGGCTCAATTTCTGATTGCCCTTTACCGCCGCCTTGCAGGACATGGAAGCTACTTTTTCCAGAACGAGCTGCGGCGTTTCTTTTCCGGAAAAATCAGAAAAATCATCCAGCATTTCCAGAAATAATTCTTTCATATCCAGATGGAACAGATTGCCCGGAACGGCACTGACGGCGTATTCCCGTCCGCCGAACGGCTCAATGGAATATCCCAGCCGCTCAATCTGGGAACGGTAGGTTTCGAGCGCCTGCGCTTCTTTTGCATCCAGCGAAAGAACCAGAGGCGGACTCATTACCTGCGAGGTAAATTCTTTTTTCTCCAGCAAAGCCATCGTGCGCTCATACAAAACCTTTTCGTGCGCGGCATGCTGGTCGATAATAAACAGTTTATCCTCATACTGCACCAGCCAGTACGTTTCAAACAACTGCCCGATGATGCGGTGCTTTTTTCTCGCCTCCTCCGACAAAAACTGCGGACTGTAGGAGGCGAGCGTCTGTTCCTCGAAGGAAGCGGCATAATCCGTATGCTCCCGAAGCGCCGCAGCGTCCGTCCCTCTTTTCGTCTGCGCAGTCTGCGGCGCACGCTTCGGCTCCTGCCGTTTCGGATATTTCGGCTCGTACGGACTGTCCTTTGCCACCGCTTTTCGCAGATCGTTCAACCGCCTTTTTTCAAACGGCTCCGGAATCGGCTCCGTATAATGCACCGCGGGTTTTTCCGGCTTTTTTTCTTCGGAAACCGGCACTTCCGGTATCAGCTCCCGATGGGAAAGCCGCGACAGTACCGCCTCATACAATTCTTTGTAAATTTCCTGATTATGCTCAAAGCGCAGCTCCATTTTGGACGGATGGACGTTGACATCCAAAAGTCCTCCCGGAAAATCAAAATAAAGTACGGTAAACGGATACTGGTGCTGCATCAGAAAACTCTTATACGCCTCCTCGATCGCTTTGGAAAGCAGCGTGCTTTTGATATAGCGTCCGTTGATAAAATAATTCTCATAATTGCGGTTTCCCCGCGTAACGGACGGGGTTCCAAGATACCCCTCCATGCGAAAATATCCGCATTCGCAGCTGACCTCCAGCAAAGAAGCGGTAATCTCCCTTCCGTAAATATGATAGATCACGTCTTTTTTATTTCCGTTTCCGGAAGTATGCAGCTTTGTCTGATTGTTGTTGATGTATTTAAAAGAAATATCCGGATGGGAAAGCGCAAGCTTTTCTACCATATCGCTGATATAAGTCCCCTCCGTCTGCGCCGTTTTTAAAAATTTTTTCCGCGCGGGCGTATTGTAAAACAAATCCCTGACCAGAAACGTCGTTCCGTCCGGCGCGCCGATTTCCTCCAGACCGATCTCCTTCGAGCCTTCGAGCCGATAGCGCGTTCCGGTCAGCGCGTCTTTGGTCTTTGTGATCAGTTCGACACGCGAAACAGCGGCGATGCTGGAAAGCGCCTCGCCCCGAAACCCCAGAGAGGTTACGGACATAAGATCCTCTATCCGCCGGATCTTGCTGGTGGAATGGCGCAGAAAAGCAGTCCGGACGTCGGAATGGGGAATCCCGCATCCGTTGTCTGTGATCCGGATCAAAGAAATTCCGCCCTCTTTGATCTCGACGGTAATCGCGGTCGCTTTTGCATCGATGGCGTTTTCCACCAGCTCCTTGACTACCGAGCAGGGACGCTCCACGACCTCGCCCGCAGCGATCTTATCTATGGTTTCCTGACTTAAAAGTACGATTTCCGGCATGTTCTTTCCCCTTTACCAGCGCTCTTTGATTTTATTCTGCAGTTCATAGAGCTTATTCATGGCGTCGATCGGCGTCATATTGCCGATGTCCAGTCCGCGCAGCTCCTCAATGACGGCGTCGTTATCCAAAACGTCAAACAGCGTCATCTGCCTCATGTCTGTCTCCTTTTCGGCAGACAGGTTTTTTGCGGCTTCCGCAATGTCGTTTGCGCTCAGCTCGCTTACGATCTCTTTGGCACGCGCGATCACGCTTTCCGGCAGTCCCGCCAGCTTGGCGACCTGAATGCCGTAGCTTTTGTCCGCCCCGCCTTTGACGATCTTTCTTAAAAACACGATATCGTCGCCCTTTTCCTTTACGGCGATGCAGTAATTATTGACGTTGTCCAGCTTCCCTTCCAGTTCGGTCAATTCATGGTAGTGGGTGGCAAACAGCGTCTTTGCGCCGAGCAGCTTCGGATTGCTGATATGCTCTACCACCGCCCATGCAATGCTCAGTCCGTCAAACGTACTGGTGCCCCGTCCGATCTCATCCAGAATCAGAAGGGAGTCCGAGGTGGCGTTTCGAAGGATGTTGGCAACCTCGTTCATTTCCACCATAAACGTGCTTTGGCCGGAGGCCAGATCATCCGACGCTCCCACTCTTGTAAAGATCCGGTCAACAATGCCGATATCTGCCGCCGAAGCCGGTACAAAACTTCCGATCTGCGCCATGAGCACAATGAGCGCCGTCTGACGCATATAAGTGGATTTGCCCGCCATATTCGGTCCCGTAATAATGGAAATGCGCTGTTTTTGATTGTCCAGATACGTGTCGTTGTCGATAAACAGATCGTTTGTTATCATTTTTTCCACAACCGGATGTCTGCCGTTTTTTATATCGATCACGCCGTTTTCATTGATCTTAGGGCGTACATAGCGGTTTTGCTCGGCAACGGCGGCAAGAGACGCGAAAACATCCAGTTTTGCCACCGCTTTTGCCGTTTTGCGGATGCGCTCCATCTGCTCTGCGATCCGGTTTCGGATTTCGCAGAACAGATCATATTCCAGTCCCGTCAGGCGTTCTTCCGATCCCAGAATCGTATCTTCCAGTTCTTTGAGCTCGGGCGTAATATAACGCTCCGCATTCGTCAGCGTCTGTTTTCGTACAAAATAATCCGGCACCATGTTTTTAAAGGAATTCGTCACTTCCAGATAATAGCCGAACACTTTGTTGTATTTAATCCGCAGATTCCGGATTCCGGTCTTTTCCCGTTCCTTTGCTTCCAAATCCGCAAGCCAGTTTTTCCCTTCGGTCTTCGCCTTCCGCAGCCGGTCGACTTCTTCGTGGAAGCCGTCACGAATAATGCCCCCGTCCCTTACGGAAACCGGAGGTTCTTCCTGAATGGAGGCTTCTAACAGCTCGCAAAGATCCGTAAGGCAGTCAAAATCGTCTTTGATCTCCTCCGCCAAGCTGCCGCTTAGTTCTTCTAAAATCGTCCGGATGGAGGGCAGCATTTTTAAGGAATTTCCCAATGCCGTTAAATCTCTCGGGTTGGCAGTCTGGTAACTGATCCGTCCGATCAGCCGTTCCAGATCGTAGACCGGATTTAAATATTCGCGCAGTTCCTCCCTTGTAATGGCCTGCTCACAAAAAATCTGAATCAGCTCCTGACGCCGGAGAATCTCTTTGGCGTCGATGAGCGGCTGCTCGACATAAGAGCGCAAAAGGCGCGCGCCCATAGCTGTTTTCGTTTTATCCAGCACCCAGAGCAGGGAGCCGCGTTTTTGCTTCTCCCGAAGCGTTTCCACCAGCTCCAGATTCCTTCGGGAAGAACTGTCGATGATCATAAATTTTCCGATGGAATACGGCTGGATCTTTGAAATATGGGCAAGCGAGTTTTTCTGCGTTTCGTACAGGTATTTCATCAATGCGCCGGCGGCGATGACGCCGCAGTTATAGTCCGCCAGTCCCAGCGCCTGAAGCGTATGCGCATGAAAATGGG
>CANQCX010000049.1 GCA_947591115.1 uncultured Lachnospiraceae bacterium
TGCTGCTCTTTTCCGGTACCCAGATCCTTTGCGGATACGTTTACGATACCGTTTGCATCAATGTCAAACGTAACCTCGATCTGCGGTACCCCGCGGCGTGCAGGCGGGATTCCGTCTAAGCGGAACTGACCAAGCGATTTGTTATCCCTTGCAAACTGACGCTCGCCCTGTACAACGTTGATGTCTACTGCCGTCTGGTTATCCGCAGCGGTAGAGAATACCTGACTCTTCTTGGTCGGAATCGTCGTATTCCGCTCGATCAGTCTGGTTGCAATGCCGCCCATCGTTTCAATGGACAAGGACAGCGGAGTAACATCCAAAAGCAGAATCTCGCCCGCACCGGCGTCGCCAGCCAGCTTTCCGCCCTGAATGGAAGCGCCGATCGCTACGCATTCATCCGGATTTAAGGATTTGCTCGGCTCTTTTCCGGTCAGTTGTCTTACCTTATCCTGTACGGCAGGAATACGGGTGGAACCGCCAACCAGAAGCACCTGACCAAGATCCGCGTTGGTCAGTCCGGCATCCTTCATAGCGTTCTGTACCGGAACTGCCGTTTTTTCTACCAGATCGTGAGTCAATTCGTCAAATTTCGCTCTTGTCAGATTCATATCAAAATGCTTCGGTCCTTCTGCCGTTGCAGTGATGAACGGAAGGTTGATATTGGTGGTGGTGGCAGAGGACAATTCCTTCTTTGCCTTTTCCGCCGCTTCCTTTAATCTCTGGAGAGCCATTTTGTCCGTAGAAAGATCTACGCCTTCGGCTTTTTTAAATTCGTCGATCATCCACTGGGTAATCTTATTGTCAAAATCATCGCCGCCTAAGTGGGTATCGCCGTTGGTAGACAATACTTCGATAACGCCGTCGCCAATTTCGATGATGGAAACGTCAAACGTACCGCCGCCCAGATCGTATACCATGATCTTCTGCTCTTTTTCGTTGTCCAAGCCATATGCCAGCGCTGCTGCGGTCGGCTCGTTGATGATACGTTTTACGTCCAGACCGGCAATCTTTCCTGCATCCTTCGTTGCCTGACGCTGTGCGTCGTTAAAGTAAGCCGGAACGGTAATGACCGCTTCCGTTACTTTTTCGCCCAGATAGCCTTCCGCATCCGCTTTCAGCTTCTGAAGCACCATTGCGGAAATCTGCTGCGGAGAATACTGCTTGTCGTCAATTGCTTTTTTGTAATCGGTTCCCATGTGACGCTTGATAGAAGAAATCGTCTTCTCCGCGTTGGTTACCGCCTGACGCTTTGCCGGTTCTCCAACCAGACGCTCTCCGGTCTTGGTAAATGCAACGACGGACGGTGTTGTCCGCGCGCCCTCCTGATTGGCGATAACGGTCGGCTTTCCGCCTTCCATAACCGCTACGCAGCTATTTGTTGTTCCTAAGTCAATTCCAATAATTTTGCCCATTTTATTTTCCTCCTAATCTTATGGTCTTTGTTTCTGCCATTTATTTGTTATTGTACTACAGCTACCATACTGTGGCGTACCACCGTATCTTTGTACATATAACCCTTTTGCAGCTCCTGCGCGACAACGCCGGATTCGTATTCCTCGCTTTCCACCTGCATTACCGCATTGTGGTATTCCGGATCAAACTCCGTTCCAACCGATTCGATCGCTTTTACGCCGATGTTTTCCAGTTCGGTCATCATCTGCTTGTAGACCTTATCCATTCCGCTTACAAACGCATCCTCCTTCATGGATTCTTCCACTGCGGAAAGACCGCGCTCAAAATTGTCCACCACTGGAAGGATCTTTTCGATAATGGTACGCGCCCCCATATCAAACATCTGGGACTTTTCCTTCTCGCTCCGCTTCCGGAAGTTGTCAAATTCCGCCATCTGCCGTTTCAGCTTATCGTTTAATTCCTCGATCTGCTCATCGCGTTTATCTTTTTTCTTCTTTTTGAAAAAGCTGTCCTTTTTCTGTTCTTTGCCTTCTTCTGCTCCTTCCTCCGACGGTTCGAAATCTTCCTCCGGCTCCTGCTGCTCGTCGGTTTCTTCGTATTCCTCGTCCGGTTCTTCCGGAAGCTCTCCGTCAACCACTTCCGCCAAGATGACATCATCCTCATCGTCAATGTCTATCCAATCTTCATCCATATCCGCCAAGTCTTCTAAAATTGAATCTTTCTTTTCTTCTGCCACTTTCCTACCACCTTTCCGGGATTTACTCCTTTGATTTATCAAAAATTCCGTCTAACTGCTGTTTTAAATTTTTGAGACTGTCCATGACTTTTTCATAATCCATACGCTTTGGTCCGATAATACCTATCGTACCCTTTACTCCTTCGCCCAATTCATACGTTGCCGTAACGACGCTGCAGTCTTTCATCGTCTGAACCGGCGCTTCGTTTCCGATATAGACCTGTATGCCGGTTTCTTCATTGGAAAAGGTACTGTTGACAAGATTTGCCAGCTCCTCTTTTTCCTCAAACGTGGAAAGCAGGTTCGTAATCTTTTCGGAATCGTTGAGTTCCGGATATTTTAAAATATTGGTCGTACCGCTTGTATAAATCTGCAGATCCTCGCCTTCGCTCAACGCCTCCGCCAGCGCATCCATGACGTCGCTGACAATGGTGCTGTGGATGCCCGCCTGTTCCTTTAAACGGGTAATCGTCGCTAGATTGATCTCATGAAGCGAAAGACCGTTTAAACCGGTATTCAAAAGAATATTCAGCTTCAGCAGCGTCTCCGCGTCCAGCGCATCCTTTACGGTAATGACCTGATTTTTCACGATGTTGCTGTTTAAAACCACCACCGCTAAAATCTGTCCGTCGTCCATCTGGGACAACTGGATAAATTTAATCTTATTGTTGTGATAAGAAGGAGCGGTAACCATCGTCGCGTAGTTCGTATTATTTGCCAAAAGCTTTGCGACCTGCTTGAGCACCTGCTCCATCTTTTCGGTCTTTTCGATAACAAGATCCTTCATCTCCGTAACTTCGCGGTCTTTCTCCCGAATCAGATGGTCTACATAAAAACGGTAGCCTTTATCGGACGGGATCCTTCCGGCAGAAGTATGCGGCTGCATGATATATCCCAGCTCTTCCAGATCGGACATCTCGTTGCGGATGGTTGCGGAGCTCAGATTCAGATCCGTATATTTGGAAATGGTTCTCGAACCGACCGGTTCTCCGGTAGCCAGATAATTGCGGATGATCGCATCCAAAATCTTTATTTTTCGCTCGTCTAATTCTTCCTTTGGAATCTCCATTCCATCTCCTTTGGACAACTGTCCCTGCGTCTTTTGAAGTGTCCGGCTTTTGTTGTTAGCACTCAATGAATCAGAGTGCTAATACTGTTCTGTTACTAAAATAGCACCAAGGTATTTCTTTGTCAACACCTTGATGCTATTTTATTGTTTTTTTATAAATTACCTCCCGTTCAGGATGCTTTCCAGCTCCAAACCGTAACGAGCGGCAATATCTTTTGCATAACTTAATCCGTCCGGCATCGTCCTGCAGATGCGGTAGCTGCGGGTACCGGCTTCTTTATCCTCCATCATGGCCACCAGATTGTCAATCTTCCCACGATTCATCGGATGGGAATTAAACTGCTCCACTTTGACCGACAGTCCATGGATATGCGTAACGAAAAATCCGCAGCATCCGATTACGCCCAATCCGGTCAGCACCTCGGAGGCGATATAATCCGCTTCCAGACTGCTGGTGCTGGAAAAAGATTCGTCCATCAGAAGCATGTCCGTATCGGATAATTCCTTTAATATGCTTCCCAGCCGCGTACATTCGCTCTCCAATCTGCCCAGTCCGTAATTATTTTCATCCGATTCCGGAAAATGCGTATAGATTCCGGAAACCGGACTCATATGCGCGCTTTGCGCCGGCACAAACAACCCGAGCTGAAACAGCGCCTGCGCCATTCCGACAGATTTGGCAAATACCGATTTCCCTCCATGGTTGGGGCCGGTAACGATATAAAAACGGCCGTTTTCATCCTGCCGGTAGGAATTGGACACGATCTTCTGTTCTACGCCCCATAGAACGAGAACCGGATTATACACCTGCTCCAATTCGCATATTTTCTCCTGCATTCCGGAAATCTTCGGACGGCACATCGGAAATCCTTTTTCCTGAATTTTTTGAATAAAAGCGGTTCCCGCCGTCAAAAAGCGCAGATCGTCGAGAAGCGATACGAAAAACGCCGTATTGATCTTATAATAATTCTGAAGCAGCGGTTCAAAGTCCCGCAGCGATTTTGTAAAAACCGTACTAAGCGAGGAACGCAGACTGGCATTAAACGTTTTTAAGTCCTCGCCATGCAGTCCTCTGGTCATCGGATAAAACGAGGACATCAGCGTGTAGCCGTCTTCGGATTTTTTCTTCAGCAGTCGTTCGAGAATGCTTCCTTCATGAAACGGTTTCAGATTTACGGAAAGAAGTCCCGCTTCCGCAACCTGAAGGTTTTCGTCCAGATTGATCCCGATGGTCACGCTTTTTAAATGTCCGAAATGAACCTCCATCTGCGAAAGCTCCGTATCCAGACTCCGGTATTCTTCGCTGTCCGCGATCCCGAGGATTTCTTCCCGAAACCGCTTTAGTCCTTCGGAGCGGACTTCGCAGCCGCGAACGGCATCGGCAAACAGATTGACGATCTGCTGATACATTTCCAGATAACGTACGGAGCTTAGCGCCGATTCCACAGAGAAATCCACCGTCAGCGCTTTTTTTAGATCGCTGATATTGTACAGGATCGGAATTGCATCGCAGAAAACTTTATAAAGCTGCGGATGGTTGACCAGATCTTCAAATATCGCAAGACGGTAATCCAGTACCTCCGGATCGGTTGAAAAAAATTTTTCCAGCGTCAGATCCGAATAGCCGCGATAGCTTCCCTGCGGCAGAATGATCATATCATCCAGCTGCAGGGAATGGACAAATTGAAAGTCTTTCATCGGTACTTCTTTTGCCGGATCATACTCCGGCGGATAAATCAATCGGAAATTAGGCTGCATGGCGGGACTCCTTTCAGTTTGAAAAATAACCGATATTTTATATATACCACAAGAAGCCGAAGAAACAAAGGTAATTTTCTATTTTATCCTGAACTTTTTACGTCTTCGCCAGATAATTCCTCCGGATATCACTACTCCTATTCCGCATCCGCTTCCGATTGTTCCATAAAATAATGGTTTATTTGCATAAAACATGATAAAGGTACTCGGAGATACCGTAATTCCTTCAAATTCGCCCACATAACGATTCGTATTGCCCTGCGCATCCACCGAAGCATCGTTGCATAGAATCTGAACACCCAGATTGATTCCTTCCGGAACGCTAAAATGAACCTGTCCGCCATTTTCCTTTAAATAAGTATCCAATTCTTCTCCTGACAATTCGAAACGCACGCTTACGTCCTTTCCGTTTTTATCATTCAATGGTTTTCCATCAGAATCTGTGACCAGTACGCGGACACTTTGAAGTTTTCCTCCGTCATCTGTCGGCATCGCCGTTACGTTCTGCTCCTCTTCCTGATAACGTCCATTGTTCTCGATTCCGCTCACAATAACACTTGGAGGTGTTTTATCCACAGTAAAGGACAACGCCGCATCTTTAATATCGCTATAGGCAGTACGGTATTCGGTTTGATTGATTTTAGTCTGGTCTTCCGATTCAATAACGATATTGTTTTTTCCTTCCTCTTCAAAAAGCTCTTTTCGGATGGTATAGGTATATTGATACCATGCTCCGTTTCCACCGGAAGTTTCTACCGAATAATCCTCGTTCTCGGTCAATGTATTGCCGTTTAGTACAACCTCATAGGAATTCAGCGGATCCACATCCACTTCAAAAATCTGCAGATCTTCATCTACTGATTGTACATAATAATGGTTAATCACACTCTGCGTATAACCATTGTCTTCGATCCAGAAAACAGAGCCGTCACGATTTACCGAAAAAGCAATAATTTCATCCTCAACTGTTCTGGATTCCTGAACAGCATTTCCATTTTCATCCAGAAAATCTACCGTATCAAAAGTATTTCCCGCACGATCAGACGCTAAACAGGTAAGAGAATACATACCGTCATTTTCCAAATTTGCAATACTAAACCTTGTTCCATTTGCAATCTCATCAACTTCCCAGCTAATCTCTTTCGATACATAGCGGCTGCCTTCTTTTGCAATGCATTTTAAGCTTGGTTGAAACTCTTCCAGATTTCCCTGCTCATCTACGCAGTCAATGGTCAGACCGATGCTGCCGGACTCATTGTGGGCAGAATGATTATTGATTCCGCGCACAACAATCGACGGTGCAGTCTGATCTACATAAAATGTCTGCGTTTCCAAATCCTCTGCTTCATTTCCCGCCTTATCCGTATATGCCATGCTCCACGTATAAAGTGCATCCGCGTCAAACAAAACCGTTGCCTGATGTACGTCTCCGGTACTGCTCCATGCGCTAAGCTCCGGTCCCAGAACTGCGTTTCCATTCCCTTCTGCGTCCATCGTTAATGTTACCCTGCCAGCATCAAAGTTATGCTCCCGCACCGTAACAGTGGCCATACGGCTCTCCTTGTAATAATTTTCATTTAAGAAGTCATTGTTATCATAAGCGACTTCAATCAGCGGCGCTGTAGTATCCACCGTAAATGCATTCGGCGAAAGCGCTTCTCCGAAATCGGTTCCTGCATCCGGATTTCCGGCTTTGTCCACATAAGCAATTTCAAATGTATAATCCCCGTCTTCTGTATACGCGATTGTAGCGGTATGCAACGTATTGTCGCCGTTTCCGCTGCCTGACAAACTCGTCCATTCGGAAATGGCAGGAATATATCCATCGGTATTTGTAACCGTTACCTTTACCTGCTCCGGATCAAAATTGCGTTCCCGTATCTGAATGGTTGCAAGACGCGGAGTCTTAAAATATACACTCTCATTAAAAGAGGTATCGCCGTCATTATTGTCGTAAGAAACCGATATGGATGGCGCAGTCGTATCAATCTGTATCCATTGTGAAGAAGTATAGGTATTTCCCGCATTATCTGTAACCGTTACCCGAATCTCCACACGATTGCTGTTATTCGATCTATCTACCAGAATATTTCTTTGTATATTCTGAACCAAACGATCCACTGACGGATTCTCATCCTGAAATGCATAGAGGTTTCCGCCTGCTGTTCGTGTTCCCATGTTGTAAATTGCATAATCCACACTTTGAATGCCGGAAAACACACCGCTTCTGGATGGATCCTGCACATAAACGGAAGCGGTTACCGTATCTCTGTAAACATTTTCCGCTGCCGGCGGCGTTGTTATTGTAATAGCCGGAGCTACATTATCTGCAATGACGCCGTTTGTTCCAATATAGGAGATATTTCCGGCATAGTCTTCCATCCGCACATATACCTGAAATTTATCACTTGGATCTGCTTGGAACAATTCCAGCTTTGTTAGGTCTTTCCCTTTTAGATCGACCTCTTTCCATTCTGAATCCGGAATTGCCGCAATTGTTTCCTGTGTCAGGATATTGTCTTCCGAGGTTTTATAATACCGCACGCTTGCAAGCGGACTAACAGTGTCCTCAGCACTTCCGGAAACATATACCGTTGCATTGGAAAATAATCCAACGATCAGTCCGTTTTCCGCTTCGCTCCTGTCGGAAAAAATTACAGTTTGATCCGCAGTGATGCTTCCCGTTGGAGCGCTGTAATCAATCGTGAAATTCTTCGGCACAATGTTTTCCCCGATTTCTGCTGCACCGCTCTTTCGCATTGCTTCATCCGTATAAACATAATCAACCGAATAATTCGCCTCCTGATAAAAGGTAACTTTTGCCATATGCTTCGTTTCATCCATAGGATCATCCGTCCAATTGCTCATGCTTACAAGATTGGAAATATTCCCATCCTGAACCGGATTTTCTTTTGCATCTACTGCCGTAATCGTACTTAAAATAAAATCTGCTGCCTTTTCTTCATTGAAATTACGTTCTGTAATCGTAATCGTTGCAGTTCTTGAATTCCTAAAATATCCCCTGCCGTTTTCCTCGATCCGATTTGCCTCATTATTGTCGAAATCCACCTGTATCTTTGGATTGATGGTATCTACGATAAAACTTGTCGGTGCTTTGGAATCTCCATAATCCGCTTCCCCCGCCATTGTTTTCCATCCGGCGTTATCCGTACAAGAAATGCCATGCACTGTATAGCATCCATCATCCGCAAAGCTTAATGTGGCCTGATATTTTACATTATCGCCGTTTCCTTTTGGTTCTTCTGTCTGAATCCACTCAGAAAAAGATGGAACTTCGCCATATGCATTGGTAATATCAGCAGTTACTTTTTGCGGATCAAAATTTCGTTCCTGCACTTCAACCGTCGCAAGCCGTCCCTTTTGAAAATATGTATTTTCTCCGGAAACTGCACTTACCTCATTATTATCATAGCGAATTCGGATTTCAGGCTCTGTAATATCAATGCTGATATTTTTTGTCAGCTCTTTCCGGTTTCCGGAATTATCTTCGGTAATGACTTTTACCGTTACTTCATTGCTGTTATTTTCTTCTGCAGAAACGGTAACCGTATTCGTCATCTGAAATTTTAAATCCTCATAAGCCGGATGATCCGGACAACGATACAATTCTTCCTGCCGCGTCATCTTTCCCTGATTATATATTTCATAACAAATCGAGCGAATACCGGAAGCCGCGCTGTTTTCCTCTTTCACATCTTTTACTGCAACTTCAAGGCTAACGTCTCCCTTATAAATAAAATCATTTCTTTTCGGCGCTGTAATCGAAATTTCCGGATTTACATTATCGGTAATGATGCCCTCCGTACTCAGATACGTTGTATTTCCCGCACGATCGACGATCCTTGCATAAATCGTTGATTGCTCATTGATACCAAGCGTAAATTGATTTCCCATGTCATCCGGAAACGGTTTCCATTCCACATCGGCAAGCTCCTCTACGCTTTTCCTTATGATACCATCATCAATATAATAGGAAAAACTCTCAATCCGGCTGGTTTCATCATTACACTCTCCGGTTATCAGAACCTCCTGCTTGGAAAAAGAAAAATACAAACTTATCTGATTGTCTATCCATGACTTAAATTCTGCTCCAAGTCCGGCATCTTCCTTCCTGTCAACCGTAAGCTTTCCCGTCGGTTTGTCGGTATCTACCACAAAACGTTTTACTGCTACGGAATCGGATACATTCATTTCCTGATTTTTATTTCCCGCCTCATCCTGATAAATAATATCATTTAGTCCATAACTTGCATTTGCCCGAAACTCTACGGTCATCTTATGCGTATTCTCATCCTCGGTATTTCCCGTCGTATGCGTCCAACTTCCAAAGGTTATATAACCATTATCATGTAACGGCTTTTCATCTTTATCGAAACGGGTAATTGCAGCTCTGATTGCTTGGGATGCATCTTCTTCATTAAAGTTCCGCTCTGTTATAACAATATCCGCCGTTCTCTTTTTCAAAGGAAAATATCCGCATTCATCAATAATCTGATACGGATCATTCTCTTGGTAGGAAATCTGAACCGTTGGTTCCGTAATATCAATTTTTATCGTTTGTTCTACCGTTTTAATGTTCCCCGCATAATCCTCCGCAGTAACTGATAAAACAACGTTATTGCTATTATTTTGCTCCGCCGATATGGTTATTGTTTCTTCTTTGGAAAATTGCAGATCTGCATACGTCGGTTTTTCTTTTTCCGCAGTATAAAGTATACCAGAGGTTGTTATACTTTCATTATTCTTTACTGTATAGCTAACCGATTTTAATCCGGATGCCGCATTATCTCCGCTTTTCAAATCCTCTGCTTTGATGTTCACATTTACATCGCTATTATAAATATATCCGTCCCCCTGCGGAAGCGTAATGGTAACATTAGGTTTCACATTATCCGTAATGATTCCATCCGTACTAAGATATAAAACATTTCCGGCATAATCTTCAATTTTTCCATAAATAGTTCCCTGACGGTTTACCTTGATCTCAAACGGCTGGTATTGTTCTGACTCTGTTTCCGTAAACGCAGTCCATTTATCCGGTTCAAGCGCCTCCAATTCCGCTTGGCTTTTTCTTTTGGTTTCCGGATCAATATAATAAGAGAACGCTTTGATAAAACTTGTGTCATCCCCGCAGGTTCCGCTTACTGTAACATTTTCTTTGAAAAATCCAAAGAAAAGTTCTGTCTGTTCATTGATCAAATCCTGAAACTGTTTCCAAACTCTGTTGTCTTCTTTTTTGGTTATGGTAAGACTTCCGAAAGGTTTCTGTCCGTCTATTGTAAATTCTTCTGGTGCTTGCGAATTTCCATAATCAGGAGCAGCGGATTTACGCCCCGCTTCATCGGTATAGGCATAAGTAACCTTATAATTCGCATCTCCTTTAAATTTGATTACTGCAGTATGCTCGAAACCTGCTTCCTCTGATAAACTCCAGTCTGAAATTGTAATTGCATTCTCTTGCGTTAAAGCTTTCTCTTTATCCCATATTTCTATTGCTTCCTGAATCGCACGCGTTGCTTCTTCATCATTAAAATTGCGCTCTATTATTGTAACGCTTGCCGTTCTTTCTCTCTGAAAATAACCACGAAGATTCCTTTTATTTATGAAATCGTTATTATAATAAACTACCTTTATAACCGGATCGGTTAAATCCAGAATAAATTTCTTTTCTATTTGACAGGTCATCTTATCCGTAGAATTGTCTGCTAAATCCTTACAGAATACCCCTTTCAATGAATAACTTCCATCTGTTTTAAAGTCCAGCTTCGC
>CANQCX010000050.1 GCA_947591115.1 uncultured Lachnospiraceae bacterium
GAAAACAGAAGAAATTGCAGATATGATTTGCCGGAAGTATGGGACGTCGAAGGAAGAAGCGATGTCCGATGTACGGGAATTCTTTGAGCAGCTTGCAGCAGAAGGTATTTTAAGAGACGAGGGTAAAAATCAGGGATGAATGTATTATTGATCGGCGGCGCCGGAATTTTCATGAATTACATGATGAATAAACTAAAAAAAGAAGGCCACCGCATTTATCTGCTTACCGGAAGCCGTTACAAGAAGCAGAAATATGAAAAAGTATTTGAAATGTATAATTTTACCTATGACAGCGACTGTATGACGCAGATCTTTGAAAGCGTGCATCCGGATGTCGCGCTGTATATGGGGGCGTTCGATTCGAATTATACATGGCTCGACGACAGACGGGATTCTGTCAAATATACGTCCGGACTTATGAATCTGCTTTCGGCATTTTCACAGGGAAATTACGGACGTTTTGTCTACCTGTCCTCCAATGAAGTGTTCGAGGGCGATTTTCCGGAAGACATCTTAGAAGATGAGGAGCGCAGCTCCCACTCGTTTAAAGGCATGGCGATCGCGCAGGGCGAGGATATCTGCCGGAGTTATCAGGAAAGCCGGAAGCTGGATATTATCAGCATCCGTATCGACCATTTGTACGCGATGCCGACC
Source organism: uncultured Lachnospiraceae bacterium (assembly GCA_947591115.1). Lineage (GTDB taxonomy): Bacteria > Bacillota > Clostridia > Lachnospirales > Lachnospiraceae > Roseburia. The sequence continues at coordinate 655 of CANQCX010000050.1, forward strand.
AAACGCTCAGAGGTGGACGGCGTCTGCGCCAATATGTGCCTTTCGGCATTGGAAAAGAAAAAAATACAGGCGAACGTCAATCATCGTTTTTCGATGCTTTACGTATCGGATGCTGTAGAATACATATATCGTCTGATGACGAATTCGGATCATTTTTCCAATCTTTATCATATCTCTTCCGCAGAGGAGATTTCCGAACTGACGCTTGCGCAGACCATACGCGAAGCCGCCGGAGAGGATGTAGAAATCGAAGAGCGGACGGACTGGGATGCAAGAGAGGTTCTCAGCAAGAGCCGTTTTGACGAAGAATTCGGTATGCGTGTGTTTAATACGGCGGATGAAGTGGCGCGCAAGATGATGTCGTCCATGATGAAAAACCGCAGGGTGTTTCTGGATGGGGAGAAAAAACGGGAGCCGCTGATGGAGCGGATCAAAAAGCGGCTGGGATGGTTTGCCGCGATCATGATTCCGTATCTGGAAAACATGGTATGCTTTATCCCGTTTTTCATGCTGAACAACCGCGCGACCGGAAGCGAATATTTTGAGAATCTGGACTTTTATCTGCTGTATGTGCTGTTGTTTGCGATCGTATACGGGCAGCAGCAGGCGACGTTTTCCGCGGTACTCGCTGTGGCGGGATATCTGTTCCGGCAGATGTATACCCGTACCGGATTTGACGTTCTTTTGGACTACAATACCTATGTATGGATCGCCCAATTGTTTATTTTAGGACTGGTAGTCGGATATATGCGCGACCAGATCCGCGTCATGAAAAGCGAGAGCGAAGAAGAACAGGAATTTTTAAATTATCAGCTCAACGATATGACGGATATCAACCAGAGCAACGTGCGCGTAAAGGATGCGCTGGAAACGCAGATCGTCAATCACAACGACAGTATCGGCAAAATTTATAATATTACGTCGCGTTTGGATCGTTATCTTCCGGAAGAGGTTCTTTTCTATGCGGCGGAGATGGTGTCCCAACTGATGAATTCCAAAGATGTGGCGATCTATACGGTTTCAAACGGCGATTTTGCGCGTCTTGCATCCGCTACCTCCAAAACGGCGCGCCAGTACGGTCATTCCATCCGCTATCAGCAGATGGACGAGCTGAGCAAGGCGTTAAACGAAAAGAAGGTATACATCAATCGTGCGATCGATAAAAAATACCCGCATATGGCAAGCGCCATTTATGAAGGGGATAAAATGCAGCTGATCTTGATGGTATGGGGCATTTCGTGGGAGCAGATGACGCTTGGAACCGCCAATCTGCTCGTGGTCGTCAGCTATCTGATCCAGAACGCGGTTCTGCACGCCAACCGTTATATGGCGGCGCTCGAGGATAAACGTTACGTAGACGGAAACCGCGTATTGGAGACGGAAGCGTTTACGACGCTGGTAAGGGCGTTCTATCATGCAATGGATAAAGACCTGACGGAATGTACGCTCCTTTTGATCGACGTGGAGCCGGAAAATTATCGGGAAGCGGGAGATATCCTGAATAAAAAACTTCGGACTTCCGATTATCTGGGCACGTTAAAGGACGGAAGGCTGTACGCGCTGCTTGCCAATACCAGCAATAACGACGCGCACTTTGTTATTTCGCGTTTTCAGGAATGCGGTTATCAATCGCAGATCGTAGAGGAGATTAAAGCATGAAATCAGAGCTGCTATGGTTTTTCCTGTTACTGCTCGCCAATTTTATCATTGTGCTGATCTACATGCTGTGGAACCTGATCCGTTCCCGAACCAAACATAAGCAGCGGAGCAAAAGCATGTGGTTTCGGATCGGCGTCATGCTGCTGTTTCCGGTCGTCGGCATTTTGTTTTTCCTGTTCGGGTATTTATTGTATAAAATCCTGTTCCGGACTCCGGTCGATCTGGAAGACGTTATTTTCAGCAAAGATCGTGTGAAGACGTATACGTTTGCGGACGAAGAACAGGAGCGGAACATCGTACCGCTGGAGGATGCCATCGCCGTATCCGATACGGACAGTCTGCGTTCGCTGATGATGAATGTCGTAAGAGGCGACATCAAGGATTCGCTGGCGACGATCTCTATGGCGTTAAACAGCGAGGATTCCGAAACCTCACACTATGCGGCGTCGGTGCTTCAGGAGGCGCTGGACAAATTCCGTACCAATGTGCAGAAAGGGCATCAGATCATCATGGAGGCGCCGGGGGAACAGGCGGAATATGCGGCGATGCTGTTTGATTACATGAATCCGGTGCTGCTGCAAAAGGTGTTTACGGACGTCGAACAGGATTCGCTGGTGCATATGATGGATGAGATCGGCGAGGTACTGTATAAGCACCACAGGCGCGCGCTTACCAGCAAACAGCTTGAGGCGGTCTCGCTCCGGCTTCTGGAGATCGACGACTATGAAAACTGCCAGAAATGGTGCGAGCGGGCGGAATATCTGTTTCCGGATTCGCTGGCGACATATACCTGTCTGCTGAAGCTGTTTTTCAATACCGGAAAATTAAACCAGTTTTTCCGCGTGCTGAATGATTTGAGGGAGTCGGATATTATTGTGGACAATGAGACACTGGAACTGATTCGCGTATTCTTATAAAAAAGAAAAATCAGACTGCAAAATAAGGGGAGAGGGGGAATGCAGGAATGTCAATGGTTATGCTTACAATTCTACAGGCGGTTGGCATTTTCTGCGGATATACCTTTCTGACCGTCTGCATTCCGGCGTTTGTTTTTGGCAAAAGGCTGTTCCACCGCCGCTTTGTAGAGCGGGTGCTGTTTTATTATCTCTGCGGCAATTTCTATATTATGAATCTGGTGTTTTTGCTGGAATTGCTGCATATTTCCTACCGGCCGACGTTATTTCTGGGAACTGTAGTTCCTGCGTTCTTTTTTTATGTGAAGCTGAACCATGTTCCGGTCAGGGAAAATTACCGGAAGCTGGTATCAAATTACCGGAGGCTGTTTGAGGGGCAGATGGGGCGCAAAAATGCATGGCTCCATTTCCGGATCTGGATGAAAAAAACGTTTGGTCCGTTTCTGAAACGGATGTGGAAATTGTTTTATACCCACATCATCGAATGGATTTTTTACGCGGGACTGGTGGCCGCGGTGCTGTGGCAGTACGGCACGCAGATCATTACAAGGTTCGGCTATGCGGTTTCCGACCTTCCGGTACATAATTACTGGATCAACGGCTTGAGCGATAACCATGCGTTTGTGGCGGGCGTTTATCCGTTTGGCTTCCACTGCGAAGTTTATTACATGCATATGATTTTGGGCGTAGATACTTTTGTCATTCTGCGCGTGTTTGGTACGATACAGAGTATCTTTATTTTTACCGCGCTGCTGGCGTTTCTGCGGCTCTGCTGTAAGACGAAATATCTTCCGTTTGCCGGAACGATCGCGATCGTCGTTTTTGGAGGATTTACCTTCAGTACCTATTTCCGCTATGTGGCGGCGCTTCCTCAGGAATACGGAATGATCTATATCCTCCCCGGAATTTATTTCCTGTTTCAGTTTTTCGAGGAGAGGAAGGCGGAACTAAAAGAAGATAAAAAGGCGAAACCCAAAATATCCCGTTATTGTCTGGCCGGCTTTGCCATGAGCTTTGCCATGACGCTGGCGGCTCATTTTTATGATACGATGATCGCCGGATTGTTCTGTTTCGGAGTTGCGGCAGGTTATATCTGGTGGATCTTCCGGAAGCGTTATTTCTGGAACATCCTAGCGGCAGGACTGCTCAGCATTGCCATTGCCGTTCTTCCGATGCTGATCGCTTTTCTGACCGGCACGCCGCTTCAGGGTTCTCTTGGCTGGGGAATGAACATCATTAAAGGTACGTCCTCAGAATCCGAAGAAGAACAGGAGGGGGAGGAAACGCTTCCCGACGACGAAAACTGGATTCAGGTTCCGGGAATGACGGAGGAAGATGTGGAAAGCGATCCCGAGCTGGGATGGCTCCACATTCTGACGCAGCAAAAGCCGTTGTACCGGTTTCTTCCGACCGGTTTAAAAGAAGGTATGACGCATTCGCCGCTGGGCACGAAAAAGGAGCAGATCGAACGCCGGATTACCAATATGGCGACGTTTTATTACGAAAATGCCCTGCAGCTGATGCAAAGGGACATGATCGATTCCAATTACGGCTGGATCGCGCCGTATATGCTTTTGGGCATTGCCGTTTTATTCGGGATGGGCGTTTTTTTCTGGATCATCCGTCAGACCTTTTACGGCTCGAAACTAGTCGCGACAGCGGTTTATTTTGTGTTTATGACAACGCTTCTGATCTCGGGGCGTCTGGGAATTCCGGAGCTGATGAGTACGGCGCGTACCGTTATTTATTATGTATATACCTATCCGATCGTCATTGTTTTTTTAGGCGACGGACTCTGTTATCTGGTGCGGCTGATCATCCGCTGGAAACGGAGTATGCAGATCTTATCGCTGGCGGCTGCCGCAGCGCTTTTGTATGCGGAGTTTTCCTTAGGCTATTTAAAAGAGCCGTCGGATCTTTCTACTTTGGAAACCAACGGAGCGATCATCTGCCTGACGAATATTTTAAAAGAGGATGAGGATTTTAAATGGACGATCGTCTCCGCAAATGACGAGCGGAATATGGCGCTGGATCATGGCTGGCATTATGAAATGGCGACATTTATGTACGAAATGGAAAATTATGGAACGGCGTCGCGGATTACCATACCGACCGAGCATGTTTACTTTTTCATTGAAAAGATTCCGGTCAATTATGCCGGCGCGTATGAGGGCAGCGGCCGGAGGGTATCGACGGTGTTTGCCAACCGCGCGCTTCCGCGTTCGGGAGGAAACGGCATGTATCTGCGGGAAAACCGTCTGGTCATGATGTCGCGGTTTTATTACTGGGCGCGGGAATACCAGAAGCTGTATCCGAATGAAATGAAAGTTTACTTTGAAACCGATAACTTCGTCTGTTACCGTTTGGAGCAGAATACTTACCGGCTGTATAATCTGGCGATCGACTATGGATATAATTCCATTGACTGGACGCTGGAAACGGAACAAAATACGGAAGGACAGACAGAATGAAATATTTAGTATCCCGAAGAAACTTTATAGTGATTACCATGATGATGCTGGTGCTGTTTGGATTGTTTCAGTTTTCGCTGGTCATGAAGGATCAGGGAAACCGTTTTGACGTCAACGATTTTAATCAGGATTCCAAATGGCAGGAGGGAAGCGGATTTACCGCGAAGGTGCTTTCGCCGGACGACGAGCGGCCGGACGGAAATTATGTGGTATTTATCGGGAAAAAGACAAGCGAGGTATACAATACCGTTGAGCAGTGGTGTACCTACAGCAAAAGAGATCTGCTGGCGGCGGATTCCGTAACCGAGTACGAACGGAACTGGCAGAAAAATCCGGAGGCGATTTTAATCGACGGGGAAAACCTCAACTATGAAAAGGAGCTGAATTCGTTAAAGCTTTTGCTTCAGGGACGGGTTCCTTTGATCTTTTGTACGATACCGGGGGTAGACACCGTAAAACGCTATCCGGATCTGATGACGCTCCTCGGAATCGACGCGGTTACGGCGGACAGCGTGGACGTGGTCGGCTGGCATATTTTTCCGGGATTTCTTCTGGGCGGGGAAAAAATCTATCAGGTATTGACGGAAGAAGATGAAAAACGGATGGATCTGGAGCTGTCGATTCCCTGGTACCATACCTTTAACGGGACAAAATCCTATATTATCGGGGAATTTGAAGAACAGCCGAAGGATACGGACATCCAGCCGTCGCTGGTGTGGCGTTACAGCACAAGCAGCAATCAGGTGTTTGTCGTGTGCGGGGATTTTATCAAAGATCTCTCCGGCATGGGATATTTGGAAGCGATGATGGCGGAGCTTCTGGAATATGATATTTATCCGGTCGTCAACGCGCAGAATTTTTCGATCGTCAATCTTCCGGTGTTTACGGATGAAAATGCCGAGCAGATCTCAAAGCTCTACAGTCGGGGAATGACCGCGCTGAATCGGGATCTGATCTGGCCGAATCTGGTCGGCGTAATGGAAAACAGCGATTTTGTTCCGACCTGTTTTATGACGCCGCAGTATGAATATCAGGGGAAGGTCGCGCCTTCAGAGGAGGAGCTGGTCTTTTATCTGAAGCAGATGAAGGAGCAGAATGCGGAGGCCGGAATCTCCATGCGGACAATTCAGGACGGGATATTGAAAACAAAAGTGGCTGAAGACAGCCGGTTTTTTCAGGAGGCGGAAAATGATTACCAATACAGCTCCATTTACGCGTCCGCCAAAGATCTGGACGCCGTAAAGGCTCTGTTTTCGGATCCGCTGTTTTCCGAAGTCAAAACCATCGTAACGGATCAAGGCGGGGACGATCCGCTGTTTTGTTACTTTGATAAAAACGTTACGCAGCAGGGCGTCACGCATGATATTTTTGATTTTAAATATTCCGACGACCTGAGGCTGAAGGGATATGAAACGGCGCTTGCGTACAGCAATGTCCTTTTGGATATGACGGATGTGGCGTGGCCCGAGGATGAGGACGACGAGTGGCAGAAGCGTTCGGAGGTGCTTTCCTCCAATGCAACTACCTACTGGAAGCCGTTTGCGGAATTTGAGCGGACGACGGCGACGGAATCGGATCTGCGGATCCGGAGATTTCTGGCGCTGAACTATAAGGATGAGCGGGAAAAAGATACCATACGGGTTAAGCTCGATAATTTTGACGAAACGGCGTATTTTATCTTAAGGACGCATGGCGAACAGATTGAATCGATGGAGGGCGGCGTTTTTACCGAGCTGGAGGATGAAGCGTATCTGATTGAGGCGCGGGAGCCGGAGTTTTCGATAGAAATGATCACGCCAAGCGATCATGAAGTAGTGGAGTAGAAGATGAAGATTTGTATGGTGGCGGAAGGCTGTTATCCCTATGTGGTAGGGGGCGTGTCCGGTTGGATCAACAGTATGATACAGTCCTTTCCGAATTTGGAATTTATTTTGCTGACAATCATAGCGGACCGGTCTCAGCGCGGCAAGTTTGCGTATGAGCTTCCCAAAAACGTGACTGAGGTATACGAGGTTTATCTGGATGATCTGGATTGGGGAGTTTCTACCAAAAAAAGACGGCTGAAACGGCTGAAGGACAAGGACTATCGGGCTCTCCGCAGTCTGGTGTTAAACAACAACGTGGACTGGGATACCATTTTTGATCTGTTTCACGACGATAAGCTTTCGGTGGACGATCTGCTTATGGGACCGAATTTTTATGCGGTTGCGCAGGAGGTGTATCAGATCAAATATTCCCAGATCGTATTTTCGGATTTTTTGTGGACGCTGCGCTCCATTTATCTGCCGCTGTTTTTGATTTTGAAAATGGATGTGCCGAAGGCGGATCTTTATCACTGCGTGGCGACCGGTTATGCGGGCGTGCTGGGCGCGATGGCGCAGCATTTCCACAAGTGCAGCCTTTTGGTTTCCGAGCATGGCATTTACACGCGCGAGCGTGAGGAGGAGCTGATCCGCGCCACATGGGTAGAGGGAAAATACAAAAATATCTGGATCGAGCAGTTCCGTAAAATGTCCAGTCTGGCATACGACCGCGCGGATCTGGTTACCTGTTTGTATCCTCATGCGAGGGAGCTTCAGATCGGTTACGGATGTCCGGAGGCCAAGATCATGATCACGCCGAACGGAATCAATACGCAGCGGCTTGCCGACCTGCCCAAAAAAGAAGGCGAAGACGCCAAGATGATTCATATCGGGGCGGTACTGCGCGTGACGCCGATCAAGGACGTCAAGACGATGATACAGGCGTTTGCATTTGCAAAACAGCGGGTTTCCCGTTTAAAGCTCTGGATCATGGGGCCGACGGAAGAAGAACCGGAGTATGCGCAGGAATGCTTTGAACTGGTAGAAGCGTTAAAGGTACAGGATGTTGTCTTTACGGGAAGGGTCGATATCCGCGATTATCTGGGGAAAATGGATATGACCATTCTGACCAGTATCAGCGAGGGGCAGCCGCTTACGATTCTGGAAGGGTTTGCGGCGCACAAACCGGCGATCGCCACCGATGTGGGAGACTGTCGGGGATTGCTTTACGGCTCGGGCGATGAGTTTGGACCGGCGGGCATTCTGACTCATATTATGAACATTGAAGAAATCGCACAGGCGATGGTCGATCTGGCGCGCGATGAGCAGATGCGTCTGGAAATGGGCGAAAACGGTTATAACCGCGTGATGAGCCGTTACCGGATCGAGGATATGCACATTACGTATGAGCAGATTTATCAACGGTTTTCTGCGGAACAGGGAATCGATTGGACGGAAGAAGAATTTGAACTTCGAAAGAGATAACGGGAGGTTGTCGTTTTATGGCTGGAATAGGCGTAAAGCTGAATAAAATTTATCAGAAAAATACCCTGACGGCCAATTTGTTTGGGTTTGGTTACAGCGCGATGATCACGATTGCGCCGATGGTGCTGGTCATTGCCGCCGTAATGCTGATGCAGATCTTGCTGGAGGTGTCCAAAACGGGATATGCGATGCGGGAGCTTTATTCTTCTACGGTGCTTTATATCTTCATTTTTTCCCTGCTGACCGCTTCCCCGTTTAACTCGGTGCTTTCGCGTTATATTTCCGATGTTATTTACAAAGAAGAATATGCGGATATCCTGCCATGTTATTATGTGGGACTGATCATGAACGTGATCTTCAGCTGCATTTTCGGAATTCCGTTCTGCATTCACGAGTATATTGTCGGGCAGGTTTCCATATGGTATGTGTTTGCCGGATACTGCGGATACGCCGCGCTGGTCATGGTCTTTTATTCCCAGCTGTATCTGTCGATCTGTAAGGACTATAAAAAGATTTCGTTTTACTTTCTGGTCGGCATGGTCATTACGGTGCTGTGCTCCCTGCTGTTTGCGAAGGTTTTCCATATGGAGGTTACGATCGCCATGCTCATCGCGTTAGATATCGGTTTTTTGGTAATCGCCATGATGGAATATGCGCTGATCCGCAATTATTTCCGGAATAACAGCGGAAAATACCGCGCGGTGCTTTCGTATTTTAAAAAGTACTGGTCGCTTGTTTTTACAAACTTTTTTTACACGCTGGGATTGTATGTTCACAATTTCGTATTTTGGTCAACGGACATGCATATGGTGGTAGTAAATAGTTTTGTCAGCATGACGGCGTATGATATGGCGACCTGTCTGGCAATGTTTACCAATATTTCCGCAACGGTCATTTTTATTTCCCGCGTGGAAATGCATTTTCACAAACGCTATAAAGCCTATTCGGAGGCGGTTATCGGAGGACGCGGAATCGATATTTCCAATGCGAAGCGGCGGATGTTCCGGCAGCTGTCCGAGGAATTGTTCAATCTGGTACGGATCCAGTTTATTGTGACGATCGTCATTTACTTTATCTGTATTATCCTGCTGCCGCAGTTTGGCTTCGGAGGAATAATCATGAGGATTTATCCTTGTCTGGCGGTCGGATATTTTATTTTGTTTATCATGTACAGCGCGATTATTTTTATGTATTATTTCAATGATTTAAGAGGTGCGCTGCTGACTTCGATCGTATTTGTGCTTACGACGTTTCTCGTCAGCCTCGTGGCGGTTCATCTTTCGGAGGTATGGTACGGGATCGGCGTCGTGATCGGCTCGTTTGCGGGTTTCGCGCTGGGATATGC
>CANQCX010000051.1 GCA_947591115.1 uncultured Lachnospiraceae bacterium
CCGTATTCGTCGTATGTAATCGCATTGACCGGACAACTGAACCGGCAAGGACGTTTCAAATGCGCGATCGCATTATATGGGCAGGACTGCTCGCAGCGTCCGCACTCCTTACACTTCTGCGGATCGATGTGGGAACGGTGGCGCCCCGCTGAGATCGCGCCGAATTTACATGCATTGATGCAGGCTTTTCCGATACAGTTCTGGCAGTTTTCCGTAACGGTGTAACTGGAGATCGGACAATCTTCACATGCCGAATGGATGACCTGAATCACGTTTTTCTCATCGTTCCCTACCAGAGTATGCCCCTCTGCCAGCAGGATCCGCTGCCGGATAATCTCTCTCTCTTTATAAATGCAGCAGCGGAATTTCGGCGTCGGACCCGGAATCAGTTCATACGGCAATTCTTCTTTTTTCTCTTGTAACTTCCCCTCAAAAGCAAGCTTTGCGACTTCGTACAACACTTCATGTTTGATTTTGATTACATTTTCATCAGCGTACATAGCTTCTCCTTTTTCTAAAACATTGTTTTGTCGTTTGCTCTGCTTTTATTCTACAAAAAAACGAAGCAAAAAGCTATAGTTGTTTCAATCTTTATACAAATTTTTTTGTAACCGGTCCACCAGCCAAAAAAACGCGGGGCTGCGAACGGCGTGATGGAACGGCTGCTTTTTTACTCATGCCGCAGCGCTTCGATCGGATCCAGATTCGCCGCCTTATAGGACGGCAGCAGACCGAAGATGATACCGATCGCCATAGAAAAGACGACCGATAAAATCAAAGCCGGAATGCTGATCTGCGCCGGAATCCCATTTGCCCTTGAAATGATCTGGGAAAGAATGATCCCCGCTGCAACGCCTGCAATTCCGCCAATGCTGGTCAATACGACCGCCTCCGTCAAAAACTGTCCTAAAATATAAGACTTTCTTGCTCCGATCGCCTTTTTTAAACCGATTTCAGCCGTACGCTCGGTTACCGATACCAGCATGATATTCATTACGCCGATCCCGCCGACCAGCAGGGAAATTCCGGCGATCCAGATCAGCATCATATTGGTAGACTGGCTCAGCTGCTGGATCTGCTTTGCCTGCTCCATCAAATCCTCCGCCTTATACTGAATGGAGCTGTCTTCTGCGGAAAGATACCCGTTTAATAAATCGGCGGCATTTTTTCCGACCGACGTCATATCCGATGTCGTCTCCGCTTTTAACACCAGACTCTGCGGCTCATCATACTGATATATGATCGGCCATACCGTATCCGGAAGATATACGGCTCCGCTGGATTGCTCCATATAAGTATAATACTCATCCATCGTGGAGATAACCGGTTCAAACGCTTCTTTTTCCGTAACTACTCCTACCACAACAAACGGTTCCCCGCGAAGCTCGATCGTTTTCCCAACGGCATCCGCTCCTTCAAACAATACCTTTTCTGAATTTTTATCCAGAATACAGACCTTTTTGGATTTTGCATAATCCTCGCTGCTAAATCCCCTGCCTTTTTTCATCATCAGACCGCAGGCGGAAAAATAACGGCTGTCAACACCGTACACATATCCGCCGGACAGGGAGGTATCCCGATAATACACTCCATCATAGTCCTGCCGTTTCCGGTAAAGAGAGGCGTCCTCCACATGCTCCTGCTGCCGGATTTCTTCCAATACCTCCTGCGCAATGACCGGAATTCCGGCTGGGATCGGTTCATAGGAAAAATCCAGCACATAATCCCCCTGATAGAGCTGGACGTCTACATTATTATCTCCCGAGCCGATCAGATTCTGCTCGATCTGCTTATTTGTTCCCTGTATTGTTGATACAATTGCAATAATTGCCGCTATTCCGATAATAATGCCCAGCATCGTCAGAAACGACCGCATTTTATGGGACAGGATCCCCTGAAAAGATAATCGTATATTCTCTAACATAATGCCCTCCTGTTATTGAGCCTGAGAGGTACGTACGCCCTCCTGTGCGGTCTTGCCATACGGAAACGCGATATAATCCTCCTCGGTAAGACCGGAGGTAATTTCAACGGCGCTTCCGTATAATAACTTTCCGGTCGTGACGTACTGTTTTTTCAGACATCCGTTTACATCTTTGTATACATAGGATCTTCCGTTCTCTTCACGTACATAACACTGCTCGATGTAAACGGAAGACCCGCTTTCTTCCGCCTCTTGTTTTTCGATCGTCAATTCAACATATTCGCCGTTTTGCAGTCCTTGTGGATTTTCTATGTAAGCCGTATAGCCGTAATAGGAAACGTTCGGATTGCCGTCTCCATAATATCCTCCGCTTTCGGAGGGGTAATTGTCAATGGAGGCAATGGTGCCCGTATACTGGTTTCCCGTCTCCCAGCCGGAGGCGGTAACCGTCTGTCCGACTGCAATCTCCTCCCGCTTCAGCTCACTTACCGTTCCTTTGATGTACAGTCCCTGAGAACCGGACACCTCTAAAAATGCGCTTCCGTCTGTCGGCGGATTTTCCGGATCTCCTACCGTTTTGACCGTACCGTCCACCTTAGCGTATACGATGCCGTCTTTCTTTTGCTCCTCCAATTCCTGAAGCGACAGCTCTGCCTTCCGCCGTTCCAGATCCAGCCGCTTTAATTCCTGTTCTTTCCTTTGGATCTCTGCGGCAAGCTCCTGCGCGGTATAGCCGGTTTCGGTTTCCTCCGGCAGCGTCTCGGTTTCCGTTTCTTCCTCCGGCGGCTGCTCCATCGTATGGGTAAAAATGCTCCAACGGGAATTTTCTTCATAATCCGGCGAAAGACAGGAGCCGTTCAGCGTCCACGATGCCATCAGCGCCCCGTTTACGTCTCCGCCCTCTCGGATTTCAAATACTGCGCACGTCCCGTTTTCGGCAAATGTATTTAATACGCTTCCGAAAACAAACGCATCTTTCGTACAGAGGTAACGGTACGGCATTTCCGCCGTTCCGATTTCTCCCGCGCCTTCTTCTCCGATATTATACGGCACTGCCGTATCGGAAATATACTGATAAGCTCCCTGAAGCTTTTCCGGCGAAGGAAGCGCCCATTCTCCTTCTTTGCCGTCTGCATCCGGCGATTCCGCAGAAGCCGGCGGCTGTGTCATGGGTTTGGCTGCTTTCAGCGTTTTTAATTGCGCTTTTTCCGCCGCATATTGGTCTTGATTCGTCTGAAGCTGCATTTTTTTAATCTCGATGGAAAGCTCCAGACTGGTAATGTCGTATGCCATCAGCGGATCACCCGCTTTTACCTCCTGTCCCTCTGTCACGTAGATTTCTTTCACGATCTGTCCGTTTTCCAGATACACCATCTGCGAAGCGTCGTTTGTTACCATGCCGTCGCTCTGCAGATCTGAATAATCATCCGCCCAATTCAGATTCCCGACATATTCTACGTACGCGATCAACTGGTTTTTTTGATACGCCTGCACGCCCAGTACCGTTCCCGTAACCGCTCCGGTAATCAGGAGAAGCACAAGGACGGTCAGAAGGATTTTTTTCTTCATACGCCCCTTCCCTCCTTTTTCTCCGAAAGCATACCGTCGATCATGTGCAGCGTCCTCTCCGCTTCCTCTCCTATACGGGCGTCATGCGTGATCATTACGATCGTTACGCCTTCGGTATTTAATTTGTGAAAAAGCTCCATGATCTGGCTTCCCGATTTGGAATCCAATGCGCCCGTCGGCTCATCCGCAAGCAGGATCTTCGGATGATTGACCATCGCTCTGGCAATTGCGACACGCTGCTTTTGTCCTCCCGATAACTGAGTCGGTTTAAATTCCGCGCGGTCTTCCAGTCCTACCCGCTCCAACGCCGCCATTGCCCTCTTTTTGCGCTCCTTCTTTTTTATGCCCGCATAGACCAGCGGAAGGCAGACATTCTCCAGCGCGCTCTGGCGCGGCATCAACTGGAAATTCTGAAAGACGAAGCCGACGCTGTTTAATCGTACCTCCGATAATGTTTTATCGTTTAATCCAAGAATATTTCTCCCGTCCAGTTCGTAAGTACCGTTTGTCGGACGGTCAAGACACCCGATAATATTCATCAGCGTTGTTTTTCCGGAGCCGGAAGGCCCCATGATTGCTACGTACTCGCCCTCATATACCTGAAGGGAAACGTCCTTCAGCACCGGAACCACCAGTTTATCCTGATAATAATCTTTGTAAATATTCTGCAGGTTCAGTATCATTCCGTTACCTCCGTACCATTGATGATGATGACCTCGTCCTCCTTCTGGTACAGCGGAGAGTCATAGTCCACCTCATCCTCCTCCGTTACCGTCCGGATTCCTTCATAGAATTCCGCCATCGGCCATGCAATGTAATCGTCCTCCGTCAGTCCGGATAAGATCTGATACTGATACAGTTCTTCGCTGCTTTCGCCCAGCTCTACGGTTCGTTTCTCCAGACGGTTTTTGCCGTCCGCCGCCCATACATACGGTTCGCCGTCGTCCATGACAATATAGCCTTCATCCAGCCAAAGTCCGTCCGGTTTTTCACTCTGCCCGTAATCCGGCTCAATAAAAACATGCTGTCCCAAGATCAGTCCTTCGGAGGAATCAAGCGTTACATAAAACGGATATTTGCTTGCCCCCTCCTGACCTTCCTGATCGTAATATCCGTCTCCGGTTTCGTCCGTCCGGCCTTCGGTATCAATGACGGATATGGTGCCTTTCCACGTCTGGGTTTCGTCTACGCGGGAACGGACGACCACCTCCTGTCCGACGGATAATCCGCTGGAATAATAACTCTGCTCATCCAAAGAACCCTTTACCCGATAATCTCCGGTTGCAAGCACTGTCATATAAGCGGCTTCCATGCCGTACGGATCAAAGCCGCTCTCATTGATTTCTTTGATGACGCCCGCGATCTTGCTGGTTACGGTTGCATTGTCAATGCTCTTTTGATACCCGTCTATTTCCGCCTGCTTCTGCTTCTGGTCGTATTCCGCCTGCTTTAATGAGGTCTGCAGCTGCTGGATCTGCGTTGTGTATTCCAACTGCTGATCCTGCGGTGCATTTTTCTTCTCGTTCTGAAGCTCGGCGATCTGGGAATGATAATTGGAAATATCGTAACCGATGCCCTCCAGCTCCAGCTTTGCCTGTGCGAGCTGCATTTCCGTTTCGCCTGTATCGTAAGTAAACAGCGGCGTGCCGATTTCGACCGTCTGCCCTGCTTCTACCAAAACTTCCTTGATCTCTTTATCCGGATCCTTTTTAATCTCCCACGTTTCCTGCGATTCTACCTTTCCGGAATAGCTGCTGACCGATCCCATATTGACTGCAGTCAGATCTCCTACGCGTTCCACATACACCCGATCTTCCTTACTGCCGCCTCCGGCGCCTCCTCGGAGCAGCAAAGCAATTCCAACGACTGCAGCGATCAGAACAGCCGCCGCCGATACAATGATGATTGCCAGCTTCTTTTTACTCATGATCTTCCTCCCCGTCTGCTTTTTTGTTTTACACAATGATTGTATCAAAAATCATTTGAAAAAAGTTTTATTTTTTTCTTAAGATTACGCCTAAATGCTCCCGCCGCTTCATACTCTGTAAAAAAACGAGAAGTATACCTATGCCTGTAAACCAGAAAATAGAACCGCTTCTGCGCGCCGCGCTAAACAGCACGCCTGAGGAGCTGGAAAAATCCGCCGAACTATCCACCGGACTGACTATCGGTACCAACGTATGGGAGGTCATTGTAAAATATACGGGAAATCTAAACGATCTGACCGCACAATTTCCCGGCATTACCGCAACCGCCCTGCTGAACGGTTACGGGATTTTAAGAATTCCTGCCAACCGGATCGATGCCGTATCGGAATTGTCCATGATTACCTATATCGAAAAACCGAAACGGTTTTTCTTTGAAACCGCAAACGGCAGACGCGCCTCCTGCATCACTTCGCTGCAGACAGCCGAACCTGCCTCTTTTACCGGCCGCGGCGTATTGGTTGGCATCATTGACTCCGGAATCGATTATACGCATCCGGATTTTCAGAACCCCGACGGCAGCACCCGCATTCTTTACCTCTGGGATCAAACCGTCGCTCCGGATGCGGCGCGCGGATGGCAGTCTCCGGAAGGCTATGCGCTCGGAACGCTTTTTACGCGGGAGCAGATCAACGAAGCGCTGTCCTTTCCGACGCCTGCGCAGCGGGAAGCCGTCTGCCCCAGCTTTGATTATTCCGGACATGGTACGCACGTTGCCGGAATCGCCGCCGGAAACGGAGCCGCTTCCGACGGTGTTTACCGCGGCGTCGCCTATGAATCGGAGCTTCTGGTCGTGAAATTGGGCACTCCGGATCCGCTTGGCTTTCCCAGCACGACACAGTTGATGCAGGCCATTGATTTCTGCGTCCGCACAAGCATCCGCCTGTCGCGTCCGCTTGCCCTGAATTTAAGCTTCGGGAATTCGTACGGCTCCCACAGCGGTACTTCTTTAATCGAAACCTATCTGGATTCCGTATCGCAAAACGGCCGGTGCTGCATTGTTGTCGGAAGCGGAAACGAAGGTGCAGGCGGCGGCCATACCGGCGGCAGATTATCCGAATACGAAACAAAGCGCGTGGAATTTGCCATCGCCGACTATTCCGCCGCCGTCAGCATCCAAATCTGGAAAAACTACGGCGATGAAATCCGTCTTGCCATGACGGGACCCGTACAAAATCTTACGATCCCCATTACGGATCTGCCCGGAATTTCCCGCTACCGTCTTGGCCGTACCGATTTATTCCTCTATTACGGCGAACCTGCGCCTTACAGTCCCTATCAGGAAATTTATCTGGATCTGATTCCTGCCGATACCTATCTGGACGCCGGAATCTGGACGATTACTTTAATCTCGCAGCGGATCATCGACGGTGTTTGGGATATGTGGATGCCGTCCGCCGCAGTCCGCAGCGCGGCAACCCGTTTTCTGCAGCCTACGCCGGACATTACGCTTACCATTCCCTCCACCGCGCGCCACGCGCTGACCGTAAGCGCCTATGACGCCGTTTCGGACAGCTTTGCGGCATTTTCCGGCCGCGGGTTTACGTGGGACACCAAAATGGAAAAACCGGACCTTGCGGCTCCGGGCGTCGATATTACCTCCTGCGCGCCGGGCGGCGGCTATGCGGTGCGTACCGGCACCTCGATGGCAGCACCGTTTGTAACCGGAAGCTGCGCCGCTCTCATGCAATGGGGAATCATCGACGGAAACGATCCTTTTTTATACGGGGAAAAAATGAAGGCGTATCTGCGGAAGGGGGCAAGAAGACTGCCCGTTTTCCGGCAGTACCCCAATCCTCAGATCGGATGGGGCGCATTGTGTTTAAGAAACAGTTTGCCGTAAAAAACAAAAATCGCTTATACTATGGGCAGCAAGAGAATTGCTCAAAAAACGATAGGCGAGGTAAACAAAATGGAAAAAGCAAAAGTATATTTTACAAAAACGATTACTCCCGAGGCCGTAGTAAAGATGTTTGACATCTTAAATGTTTCCCTTACGGGAAAAGTCGCGGTAAAGGTTCATTCCGGAGAAGCCGGAAACCAGAATTACCTGCATCCGGAATTTATGCGTCCGATGGTGGAGCATGTAAACGGAACCATCGTGGAATGCAACACCGCCTACAGCGGCGAACGCAATTCCACCGAAAAGCATCAGAAGCTGATCGCAGATCATGGCTGGACGAAATATTTCGACGTAGATCTGATGGACGCGGAAGGACCGGATCTGACGCTTCCGATCCCGAACGGAAAAATCCTAAAAGAAAATGTGGTCGGAAAAAATCTTGCAAATTACGATTCCATGCTGGTGCTGGCGCATTTTAAAGGGCATCCGGCCGGCGGATACGGCGGCGCTTTAAAGCAGCTGTCCATCGGCTGCGCCTCTACCGTAGGAAAATGCCTGATCCATTCCGGCGGTACGATTACCGATCAGGAAATCGTCTGGGATCACATGGCGCAGCAGGATGTTTTCTGTGAAGCTATGGCAGATTCTGCGGAAAGCATCGTCAATTACTTTAAAGATAAGCTTGCCTTTGTCAATATCATGTGCAATCTGTCCGTAGACTGCGACTGCTGCGCCGTTGCGGAGGATCCCTGCATGGCGGATATCGGAATCTTGTCCTCTACCGATCCGGTTGCGCTCGATCAGGCATGTATCGACCTGATCTATCAGTCCAATGATCCGGGCAGGGCGCATTTTCTGGAGCGTGTAGAATCGCTGCATGGAACCCACACCATTGACGCGGCGGCGGAACTGGGTTACGGAACCAAAGAATACGAACTGATCTGTGTCGATTAGACAAAAAGCGGTACCCGCTCTTTACGGTGTACCGCTTTTCTTTTCTCTTTTCTTTTCTTATCTCTTTTCTTCTTGGAGTTACGGCAATTTCATACCGTATTTTTTCAAATCCACTTTTCCGTCCGTCAGTTGAATCCCGTCGGCCTCCAGAAGACCTGCCTGAACCTCGGCTCCTCCGAAGGCGAACCCTCCTGCCAGCTCTCCTTTGGCGTTGACCACACGATAGCAGGGGATCCTCTCCGGATCGGGATTGTTATGCAGCGCATTTCCAACGGCTCTCGCCATCTTTTTATCGCCCGCCAACTCCGCGATCTGTCCGTAAGTCGCAACCTTTCCTTTTGGGATCTTCCGGACGGCTTCGTAAATTCTTTTGGAGGGACTGTCCGTAACGAGGTCATAGCTTTCCGCGATCATGCGTTTAATGTCCTCCGGCGGAACCGTTCCGTCCAAAATAATCGTATTCCAATGCTCTTTGTTCTGATGATAGCCGGCGATTACGGACGAATAGGCGCTTCTCCAGAAATCACGCCACTCCGGATCCACCTTTACATTCAGATGAATCAAACCGTTCCGCTCATAAGTCCATAGGAACGCTTTTTTGCTGCCCTTTACCCGTACCAGCTGCCAGTTGGGATCGTGAAACGGAGCCTCCTGATAGGTGTCCGGAAAAGACAGTCCGTATGCCAGCGCTTCCTCCCGCGTTCTCATAACCTGCCTTTACAGGAAAATATATTTCAGTACGAACAAAACGGCAAGGACATACATCAGCGGCGTAATCTTCTTTGCTTTTCCGCAGATCAGATTGATTACGACATAAGAGATAATGCCGACTGCAATTCCTTCGGAAATGCTGTACATTAACGGCATCGCGATTAAGCAGAGGTAAGCCGGAACCGCCTCCGTCATATCCTTAAAGTCGATCTCAGCGACTGCTCCAACCATCAGAAATCCGACAAACAGCAGCGCCGGCGCCGTTGCAAAGCCCGGGATCGCACAGAATACCGGCGAAAGGAAAATCGCCAGCAAAAACAGAAATCCGGTTACAACAGACGATAATCCGGTACGTCCTCCCTCGGAAACGCCTGCGGAGCTTTCTACAAACGTCGTCGTCGTAGAAGTACCCAGTACCGCACCTGCGGAGGTTGCAACCGCATCCGCCAAAAGCGCTTCGCGGATCCGCGGGAGCTTTCCGTCCTTGTCCAGCATATCTGCTTTATTGGCTACACCGATCAATGTTCCCAGCGTATCAAACATATCTACAAACAGGAACGCAAAAATAATGACAACAAAATCCAGAATCCGCACGCCGCCGAAATCCACGTTGAAACACTGTCCGAAGGTGGAGCCGATCGCCGTCAGATCAAAGGAAGACCATACCGGAAACAGGGAATAAAATCCGTTCTCCGGATCTACCGTATAAATTCCGACTGCCTGACAGATCATTCCAAGAACCCATGTCGCTACGATTCCGATCAGGATAGAACCTTTGATCTTTTTGATGTAGAGAATGGAAATAATGAAAAGACCGATGATGCAGAGCAGAGCGCTGATCCCGACCGTCGAGAAATTATCCCGAAAATTTACGACACTGACCAGCGTGCTGTCATCGTTTACAACAAGATACCCATTCTGCATTCCGATAAAGGCAACAAAAAGACCGATGCCTACGGAAACGCCCTTCTTTAACTGCAGCGGAATTGCATTAAATATCGCTTCACGTATATTGGTCAGCGACAAAACGATAAAAATCAATCCCTCTACAAATACGGCAAATAATGCAAACTGCCATGAATACCCCATTTTGCCGCATATCGTGTATGCAAAGTACGCATTGAGACCCAGTCCCGGCGCAAGCGCAAACGGATAATTGGCAAGCAGCGCCATTGCCAGCGTACCCACAAACGCCGCAAGCGCGGTCGCCATCAGTACGGCGTTTTTGTCCATTCCCGAATCGGAAAGAATGGTTGGGTTGACAGCCAGAATGTAGGCCATGGTCATAAAGGTCGTAACACCCGCTATGACTTCTGTCCG
>CANQCX010000052.1 GCA_947591115.1 uncultured Lachnospiraceae bacterium
CAGGTATCGACCGATTTTTCCACCTGATCCTGAATCATTTTGAAAATTACTTCCCGCATATTTTCGCCGTTCAGCACCCGCAGACGCTCCGCGTAAATGATTTCCCGCTGGTCGTTGTTTACCTGATCATATTCCAGAAGATTTTTACGGATCCCGAAGTTGTTCCCTTCGATCTTTTCCTGCGCTTTTTCAATCGCGGAGGTCAGCATCTTATGCTGAATCTGCTCGTTCTCCGGAACGCCCAGCGCGGTAAATACGGACATCAGACGCTCGGAACCAAACAGACGCATCAGATCGTCTTCCAGAGAAATAAAAAACTGCGATTCGCCCGGATCTCCCTGACGGCCGGAACGTCCGCGAAGCTGGTTGTCAATCCGTCGGGATTCATGCCGCTCGGTGCCGATGATCTTTAAACCGCCGGCATTTCTGGCATCATCATCCAGTTTAATATCCGTACCACGACCCGCCATGTTGGTGGCAATCGTAACCGCGCCATGCTGGCCTGCCTGTGCGACGATTTCCGCCTCCTGCTCATGGAATTTGGCATTCAATACCGTATGCGGAATCCCTTCCCTTTTGAGAAGGCCGCTGACTAATTCCGAGGTTTCAATGGTAATCGTACCGACCAATACCGGCTGTCCCTTCTGGTGCGCCGTTTTGACTTCTTCTACAACCGCGCGGAATTTTTCTTTCTTGGTCTTATAAACGGCGTCCTGATGATCCACGCGGGCAA
Organism: uncultured Lachnospiraceae bacterium; assembly: GCA_947591115.1. GTDB lineage: Bacteria > Bacillota > Clostridia > Lachnospirales > Lachnospiraceae > Roseburia. The sequence goes on from CANQCX010000052.1 coordinate 734, forward strand.
CCGGACAGTTCGTCGGAATTTCAATGACGTCCATCCCGTAAATATCACGAAATTCTTTTTCCTCTGTGAGCGCCGTACCCGTCATTCCCGCCTTTTTTTCAAATTTATTAAAGAAGTTCTGGAAGGTAATCGTTGCAAGCGTTTTGCTCTCGCGCTTTACTTTTACATGCTCTTTCGCTTCAATAGCCTGATGCAGTCCGTCCGAATAACGGCGGCCCGGCATGATTCGTCCGGTAAATTCATCTACGATCATAACCTGATCATCCTGTACGACATAGTCCTGATCTCGGAACATCAGATTATGCGCGCGGAGCGCAAGAATGATATTATGCTGGATCTCCAGATTGTCCGGATCCGCCAGATTGTCAATACGGAAAAACTGCTCCACCCTTTTTACGCCCTGCTGCGTCAGATTTACGACCTTGTCCTTTTCATTGACAATAAAATCGCCGGTTTCCTCCTGCTCTACGCCCATGATGGCATCCATCTTGGAATACTCCGGAATATCCTCGCCGCGCTGGAGCTGGCGCGCCAAAATATCGCAGGCCTCATAAAGCTTGGTGGATTTGCCGCTCTGACCGGAAATGATCAACGGAGTTCTTGCCTCGTCGATCAATACCGAATCGACCTCATCGACGATTGCATAATGCAATCCTCTTTGTACAAGCTGCTCTTTGTAAATTACCATGTTATCTCTTAAGTAATCAAATCCCAGCTCATTGTTTGTCACATAGGTAATATCGCAGCGGTACGCATTCCGCCGCTCGTCATTCTCCATGCTGTTCAGCACGACTCCGACGGTCAGTCCCAGAAACTCATGGACTTTTCCCATCCATTCCGCGTCTCGTTTTGCAAGATAATCGTTTACCGTAACAATGTGAACGCCTTTGCCTTCCAGTGCATTCAGATAAGCCGGAAGCGTGGCTACCAGCGTTTTTCCTTCGCCGGTCTTCATCTCGGCGATACGCCCCTGATGCAGAATAATGCCACCGATGATCTGAACGCGGTAATGCTCCATTCCCAGCACGCGCCGCGCCGCCTCGCGAACCGTCGCAAATGCTTCCGGAAGCAGATCATCCAATGTCTCTCCTGCCTCCAGTCTGTCCTTGAATTCTCTGGTCTTTCCTTTTAATTCACTGTCGGAAAGCTGCATAAATCCGTCCCGATAAGACTCCACCTTATCTACGATCGGATAGATCCTTTTTAATTCCCGTTCACTATGGGTTCCAAACACTTTGGTCAATGCACTCATATATTTACTCCTATCCATCGTCTACACAACAACGGTATTGTAACACTTTTCCTTTTTTTTCACAACTAAAACACGAAAATGTTTTGTAAATTTCCAAAAAAACGCCGCTTTTCCGTCTGTCAGCAGCGGAAAAGCGGCTAAGATCTGTTTTTCTTTCGGTCAAAGGTAATGAAAAATTACGACTGGACGACCGGCTGGATCTGTTTTCCCTTCAGAGCCGCTTCTATCGTTTCCGGAATCAGCTCCATTTTTGCAACCATAGAATTTGGCTTGCTTTTGTGATTATCCTGACAAAACGGCACAAAATAAATGTTTTTCATATTCATCAGGGTTCCGATCGTTTTAAAATTGACGCCCAGCGCATCATTTGTGGAAATCGCAATGACGAGCGGCTTTCCGTTTCTCATGTGCGCCTTTGCCGCCATCAGCACCGGAGTGTCCGTAATCCCATTGCAGAGCTTCGCCGCCGAATTTCCGGTGCAGGGCGCGATAACCATAATATCCAGAAAATTGTGCGGCCCGATCGGTTCCGCCTGACTTATGGTTTTGATCCCTTCGTTTTCGGTAATCTCACAAATATTTTCTACAAATTCTTTTGCATTTCCGAAACGCGTGTCGCAGCTTTGCGCGTTAAAGGAAAAAATCGGAATGACGTTTGCCCCCATTTCCTTTAATCTGGCAACCTCTTTTTTCGTCTTGGCAAATGTACAAAAGGAACCGGTTATCCCGTATCCTATATTATAATTTGAAAAATCCATGACTTTCCCTCTCCCACATCAAGTTTTTGGGGCATCTGCCGGCGGATGGCATCCGCCAGAATTCCGGCGCTGCTTTTCGCGGTATATTTTCCCGGCAGACCTAACGCGGAAACGACCGGAATCCGCCGCTTCTGCGCCGCATCCAGATCCGTTCCGCCCGGAGCGGAGGCAATATCAATGATGACCGCGTCCCTGTGCATTTCCGCAATGATATTTTCTGTCAGCACACATGCCGGAACCGTATTAATGATGGTTCTTGTTCCGTACGCTTCCTCCGGTCCGTAAGAAAAATCAACCGCATTATGTCCGTCCTCCTTTGCCGCTTTCCGATCCCGTACGCTGCGCGCAAGCACCGTTACTTTTGCGCCCATTGCGTGAAGCAGGTTCGCAGTCTCCCTTCCGCAGCGGCCGTATCCGGTAACGATCATTTTCTGATCCCGAATAGAATACAGACTGTATTTCAGCACCTCCGCGACGACGGCCTCCGCCGTAATATGCGCGTTTTCTACAGCTACTTGCTCATCCTCCATCAGATCATAAAAAGAAATTCCCGAATTTTGGAAATATTCTTTCCATGTTTTTTCTATTTTTCCACCAAAAGCAATTCTGCAATGACACAGATTTTCCATCAAAGCATCTGTGATTCCGGAATACGCCGCAAGTTTTGACGTCGGCGTCGGCAGAATGATCTGATCTGCCATTTGTATCCATTCCAGACATGGTATCCGTTCGGAGGCTTTTTTAAAATCCAGCTCCTTTTGATTTCCTCCGAGATACTCTCCAATGTACCGCTGCCTGAGATCCGTTACGATAATGACGGTATACCTATCCATAGAAATAAAACGCCCCCTTCCATATATCATATGAAAGGGGGACAGTATGCGTTCCTTTCGATCTTTTGCGCCGATCAGTTCTGCGACGCCTCAACCAAAGAACCGGTAATGGAATTGATATCATGGTAACCGGTCACTACCAGATCAATATTGCTGTGCAGCTCGGAAATGCTGGAAGATATTTCTTCCATTGCCGCTGACGTGGAGGCTACGTTATCGGTAATGTCGTTGACATCCGTTAAGGTCCGATTCAGCAGTTCGCCCAGTTCTCCGGAGCGTTCCTCAATTACTCTCGACTGCTGCAGCACCGCCTCGGTATTGCCGGAAATATCCTGAAACGATTTGCCGACCGCCTCCATGTAGTTATTGCATTCGCTCAAAGACTGCTGTCCGGAAGTGATCTCGTCTTTTACCATGTCCGTCTTACTATGGATCCCGTTTAAGATTTCGTGTATCTGCTCCGTAAACTGCTTCGACGATTCCGAAAGATTTCGGATCTCGGTCGCTACAACCGCAAATCCCTTTCCCTGATCGCCTGCCCGCGCCGCTTCGATGGAGGCGTTCAGCGACAGCAGATTGGTCTGGGAGGTTATGTTGTCCAGCGTTCCCAGAATCTCTATGATCTGTTCGTTTTCCTCGCTTAATTCGGTAATGGAGGCGGTAATCTCTTCCATTCTCTGGTTGAGGTTTTTCATCTGCTCCATTAAGGTATTTACATTCTGCGCGCTTTGCGATACGGTTGCTTCCGTCGCTTCGGAGGAAGCCGTCATGTGATTCGACGCTTCCGCAATATTTTCGATCTGTTCAACCCCGTTTTGCACCATCAGGCGGATAGCGTTTGTCGCATCCACCTCCCTGATCGTTTTGTGCGCAATATCATCCGCCGCCTCTGCGATCTGTTTGGAAATCTCATTCGTAACCGTAACGCTCTCCTGAATCCTGCCGCTGGTATTTCCCAGCACGCCGACCGATTTGCCGATCTCGCCCAGCAAACCCTCCGCCCGCTCTTTCGCCTGAGTGCTTTCGCTATTGATATTCTCCAGCAAACGGAACGACCGCCTGGACAGATAGCTCATTGCGGAAAAAACAAACATACCGGAAATAATATAGATAATGCACATGACCAGCGAATCGCTTGTCCAGCTCTCTTCCAGCTTCTGGCGGTAAAGATTGTAAAATATGATCATACAGACCGAACTGATCAGACACTGCAGGACGATCGGCAGAATGTCTTCATAGATTACGATCATAAAAATGGCCAGAAAGAACATTAAAAAATTCGTGGTACAAGGAAACATCAGCATACACATAATGCTCAATGCCGAAAATACGACTACCATGCCATATTCAATGACGTATGGATTTTTCAATTTCCATGCCAGCACCGCTACCACCGCGGCTAAAATTCCTCCGCACACCGCCGGAAGCACCACGCTGGACACATCCAGCACGATCGCATTGACAATACATCTCAGCAGGATGCTTGCCGCAAGCGCGACGCAAAGAATTTTATTTTTTGTACGTATCATCTCCCCATGACTCATAAAACTCCCCCTCCTTTGTGCTTTCCCCCTTTTATTATACTGTCTTTATCCGCCTTTTTCCATCAAAAAACTTAAAAATTTGACTTTTTCCCAAATGCAGATTTTTCCTTAGATAAAAAGAAACTCCTCCGGTTTTTGCCGAAGAAGTTTCCTCCTTAAAGCCTTGTTTCTACAAATATGTCGTAAATCGCGCGGATTGCCGCATCAAAATCATTGTTTCCAACGCCAATGATGATGTTCAATTCGGAAGAACCCTGATCGATCATCCTGACGTTGATATTGGCATGTGCAAGCGCCGAGAATATCCTGCCCGCCGTACCTCTGGTAGACTTCATTCCGCGTCCTACCACAGCGATCAGCGCAAGATCGGCCTCCAGATCAATGACGTCGGGATTTGCCAGACGCCGGAGGGAGCTGATTACCTGCTGCTCCTTTCCTTCGAACTCCGCCTGATGGACAAATACCGTCATTGTGTCGATTCCGGAAGGCATATGCTCAATGGAAATTCCATGCTCTTCAAATGCCTGCAGCGCTTTCCGGCAAAAACCAACCTCCGCGTTCATCATATCTTTGTCGATGTTTACCGCTACAAAACCTTTTTTTCCGGCAATTCCGGTAATCGTATACTCCGGCTTCTGGCAGGTGCTTTCTACAATGAGCGTTCCGTCGTCGTCCGGAGCATTCGTATTGCGGATATTAATCGGTATGCCCGCTTTCCGCACCGGAAATACCGCGTCTTCATGAAGCACCGAGGCTCCCATGTAAGATAACTCGCGAAGTTCGCGGTAAGTAATGACTTTAATCGGCTGCGGATTTTCAATCACGCGCGGATCCGCCACCAGACATCCGGACACATCCGTCCAGTTTTCATACATGCTTGCGCGGCAGGCCTTTGCTACAATAGAGCCGGTAATATCTGAACCGCCTCTGGAAAACGTGCGGATCGTACCGTCCGGCATCGCGCCGTAAAAACCCGGTATAACCGCTTTTTCACAGGTTTCCAGCTTCTTGGAAAGCACCCGATCGGTACGTTCCACGTCAAAATTCCCCGCTTCGTCAAAGAAAATAACGGTCGCCGCATCAATAAATTCATAGCCGAGATAATCCGCCATGATAATGCCGTTTAAATACTCGCCCCGAGAGGCTGCATACTCCACGCCGATCTTATTCTTAAAATCCGCGGCAATTTTTTTAAATTCGTCTTCTAATGTCGTTTTTAACTGCAATCCGTTAATAATGGAATCATAACGGTCTTTGATCTTCATCAGCGGGATCCGAAATTCTTCCCCTGCCTCCGCAAGCGCATAGCAGGAGTACAGCATATCGGTTACCTTCGTATCTTTGGAACTCCGTTTCCCCGGTGCGCTCGGCACTACATATCTTCTGGATTCATCCGACCGTACGATGTCGCCCGCCTTCATAAACTGTTCTGCACTGGCAAGCGAGCTTCCGCCAAACTTCACTACCTTAACCATTGTCTTTTGCTCCTCTTTTTTGATACACATTCGACATTATACAGCCGAATCCCGCGATCCGTCAATTATTTCTTTTTTTAATTTATGCATTTTTTCCGCAAAGTTTCTATTCGATGTAAGATACGTCCAAATCCAGCAGTCCGGAATCCTCGTCCAGCATCAGCATTCCATAAGAAGGCGGACTTCCAAAGCGCGGCTCGCCGATGCTTCCCGGATTCAGCAAAACCAGTCCGTTATGGCGGTCATAAAAAACGCGGTGCGTGTGTCCAAACAACGCGATCCCTGCATTCTGCTCTTTCGCTGCCATTTCCAGATTCAGATACCCCGCTTTGACATTTCGGGTATGTCCATGGCAAAGCAGGATCCTCTGCCCCTCGATTTCCAGAACCTTTTCCAAATAGCTATGCGCCGCGTCGCAGTTCCCCGGCACCTGCTCCATCGGGATCTGCGGAAATTTTTTCTGAAGCCGTACCGCATCCGCCCAGCAGTCCCCTAAATGAAAGATTAGATCCGGCTTGGTCTTTTTGACCGCAAATACCATGTTATTCAGATTTCCATGTGAATCACTGAGTACCAGTATTTTTTTCATTTTCCCATCCTATCATATTATGATACAGAAAGCCTGCCGCTGCGCAAGGCACGCCTTTTGTGCGGCAGCTTTTTGCACACTATGGTATATAAAAAACTTCTGCCCCGGCATCTTTGCCCAAGCAGAAGTTCCCTCTCCTAAAATATAATTCACGACCGACACCCCCTATTACGCCAGCCGCTTCCATTGTTTACTGCATTTATAATAAGAATAAAACATACAATGCTCCGCCTGCTCGCAACGCGACGGCGCACTTTCGATATTGCACTGGCAGTTGACGATCGCATCCGCCTTTCCCTTGCAAACCCCTTTCATCATAACATCATCCAGCACTTCGTCTGACATTCTTTTCCCTCGCTCTCGTTTTCTTTCATGCCCGCTCCCGGGTAATATCAGGAAACGGAATCGCTTATCTTGTTCTCAACGAAAACCATTATACAATATCTTGTACCAGAAAGCCATAATGCAATTGTTACAAATCACGAAAAAATCTTTTGGCAATTTTTCCACTTGACGAATCAGCCAAAATGAGGTAGGGACTTTATACGATGCGCATCCGCCGGAGGGTTTTCTGTATTTTATGGTATAAAAAGGCATCGTCTGAATTATCTCTCATTCAGACGATGCCTATAATTCTTCATTATCCAATGGATTTTACCTCTCTTTTGCTGCAACTGCAGCCTTATTCTTCTTTACGAAATACTTTCCTTCCCGATTCTCTCTCGTTTCGTTTTACCTCAAATGGCTTTCTGTGGAATGACTCCGTATACGATCAGGTACTTAATTCGAAGCTCCTTCCGATTTTCTTCTGATTGTCCGCCACTGGTTTCCTGATTAAGACCGGTGTGTTTCGCCGCTTCTTACAATACTTATGTTCCCGTTGGACCGTACCTCCTGTTCTTAGATTTCATCCACCGACTTTCTCGTCATCGGTCGAATGATGTTTTGATTTTGGTTTGTGTTCTGTCTTTGTTTTGTTGTATTTAATATAGCACGCAATAAAACCTTTGTCAACACTTTTTTCAAAAATTTTTTCAAAAAATTATTTTATTATTTTTCTTTTTGTGCGATTATTATATTGTTTTCTGACTATTTGCATTTTTTCCCGCATTTCAACTTAAATGTCCAGCTCATGAAGCAGATGCAGATGATACTTTTCCACCAGATCCAGACACTTGTAATAGCTGCTCCGGTCTTTGATATGATCTACGCAATGCGCATCCAGTCCCAGAATAACTTCGTTTCCTTCTTCTCCTGCCAGCTTCCAGAATTTTTCCGCCGGATAAAACTTGCCCTCTCCTACGCCCAGAACATTGATTTCCAATGGGATCCCCAGCTTTTTTAATTCTCGGCACAGACGTCCCATCTCCCACTCATAAACCGAATCCAACCCCTGATAATTCATCAGGTCGGGATGAGCCAGATAACGGTAGCTGCCTGTCCGCATTCCCTCGATGACCGTATCGACATATTCCCGTATGCGGTTTTCATCGTCCGTCGGCGTTCCCGTATACGGCCCCAGCTCTTCGCTGCGCAGAAAATGCTGTCCCATGATCAGATAATCGCAGCCGATCTCATGGCACATCCTCATCTGCTCCTCATAAAAATCCGTAATGTATTCCGCCTCAAAACCCAAAAGCAGCCGGATCCTGCCCGCATATTCCTTCCGCAGCTCCCGAATGCATGCCGCATACTCCGCCGCCTGCTGCATCGTCATCCGAATACGGGAAACATATCCGCCGCGGAACGGGCAGGGAATATGATCGGAAAATCCAAATGTACGAATCCCCATTTCCAGCGCCGCATCAATATATTCTCTCTCCGTTCCGTACGCATGAAGGCACCTCCATGTGTGCGCATGATAATTCGCCGTTAAAAAATCAGCCATTTTTCTTCTGCCCCTTTCACGTTTCCGTAATAGACGTTATTTCGGATTTGATTGTAACACTTTTTTCCCGTACTTACAAATTTTGATTGTCAAATTCTGCCGTCGGCGTTATAATAATTTTATTAAAATTTTATAAACAAGGGGGGATTTTTATGTTATTCCAAGTATACGGCGAAAATTCCTATTGGCAGCTTTTCGGTCTGATCATTGTATTTACCGCACTGATCCTTGTCAATGAAATCGCACGCCGTTCCAAAGCAGGAGGAATTTTTGCATTTCTGATTCTTCCGGCTGCTTTAACCGTTTATTTCATCGCCATTTACATTGGCGCGGCAAACGGTGCCGAGTGGGCGCTCAACAACCCGACTTATGTCAATATGAACAGTTGGTTCCACTATGCCAAATTGTATGCGGCGACCGCCGGCTGTATCGGATTTATGATGCTGAAATACAAATGGAGCATCGGAAAAACCGAATGGTTCAAAGTATTTCCGTTTGTGATCGTAGCGATCAACATCTTAATTGCGGTAGGAAGCGACTTTGAATCCGCGATCCGCGGTGCGATCGCATTTTCCGAGACCGGCTCAAGCTGGTGGCTCTCTTCCGAGGGCGTATGGCTCTACGGCGGATGGTGGAACGTGGTAAACGGCATTGCCGGCATCTTAAATATTTTATGTATGACCGGATGGTGGGGAATCTACTCCTCCAAAAAGCATGACGACATGCTTTGGCCGGATATGACGTGGGCGTTTATTCTGGCTTACGATCTGTGGAACTTTGAATACACTTATAACAACCTGCCGACTCATGCATGGTACTGCGGTATCGCGCTGCTGCTGGCTCCGACGTTTGCAAACCTGCTCTGGAACAAGGGCGGCTGGATCCAGAACCGCGCCAATACGCTGGCTCTCTGGTGCATGTTCGCTCAGGTATTCCCGTTATTCCAAGATCAGGGCAAATTCGCGGTTATTCCAAGCCTGTACACCGACGGATTTATGGATAAGGCAATCCACCCGACGACTGCCAATCCAACCGCACAGGGCGTTGTAGGACTTCTGGCTCTGGGTGCAAATATCCTTGTCTTTGCATGGATCATCAAACGCTCCATCGAGCAGAAGAAGAATCCGTATAAGAACGAAATCTGGAAGGGTACCAAAGATTTCGAGGAAGCTATGGCAAGAGCGGAATAATCAAACATACAACGTTTTT
>CANQCX010000053.1 GCA_947591115.1 uncultured Lachnospiraceae bacterium
CCCGTCGTACTCCGTATTGTTTCCGCCAGCTTTTGGGAGTGATCCGTAATCCGGCTGCAGTCCAGCCACAAAAGATAAGTTGCCGATGAATGCACCGGTTTGATCTGCGGAATTTCTTTCCGTAAAAAATCGTATACCAACTGTCGGTTTTGTGAAAGATACACGCGCAGCTCTTCCAGCCATTCCCCGCCCTCTGTAAATGCCGCAACGGCTGCGCCGGCGGCAAACACATTCGGCTCCGCCACTTCATCCGTATTCAGGCCCCGCCATACCTTATGGTGCAGCGCTTCATTCGGCACCACAACGGCGGCTGTCTGCAATCCCGCCAAATTAAAGGTCTTTGTCGGCGCAATACAGGTAATGCTGTTTTCTTTGCACGCTTCGGAAACCGATGCAAACGGGAAATACTCCTGTTCCGGTTCCGTCAGATCGCAGTGGATTTCGTCTGACAAGACGATCACATGGTGCTTTTGGCACAATTCGCCGATTTTCTCCAGCGTTTTTTGGTCCCAGATTTTCCCAACGGGATTGTGCGGATTGCAAAGAAGCATCATCGCCGTCTGCGGATCCGCAAGGTCTTCTTCTAATCGTTCAAAATCGATATGGTATTCATCCCCATCGTATTTTAGCGGACTTTCCAATACCTGACGCCCATTGTTAAGGATAGAATTAAAAAATATGTTATAGACCGGCGTCTGGATCAGCACCTTTTCCGCCGGAGTGGTCAGCTTACGCACGATCGAGGAAATCGCCGGCACAACGCCGGTACAAAAAATCATCCACTCTTTTTTCATGCAGAATTTGTGGCGTTCCTTCCACCAGTCCCTATATGCCTGATACCATGCGTCCGGAACTACTGTATAGCCGTAAATCCCATGCGCCGCCCGTTCTTGGATGGCACGCTGAATCTCCGGCGCAGTAGCAAAATCCATATCCGCTACCCACATCGGAAGTTCGTTTTCCGCCACGTCCCATTTCAGGGAATCGGTATGCCTCCGGTCAACCGGAGTATCAAAATCATATTTCATTTTACGCCCCCGCCTGCTTTTTACAGATAATTTCCGTCTGCGCCGGATCTATCTTATCGGCCTCCATGATCATTTCCGCAATTTCGTCCGCCTGTATCCGTCCGCCGGACGGATTTTTGATACTGTCTATGCGTCCTACCGCCTCTACCTCTACCGTAGAATATTCAAAGGCAAGCGTTGTATGAAGCAGCCGGCAATTTTTCATGACCAGATTCTCCACATAGCACATTCCCTGAAGACTCTCTACCGTACAATTGACAAGCGTCAGATTCTTCGCATTCCATCCCAGATATTCTCCGGAAATAAAGGAATCGTAAATGGTAACGCATTCGCTGTTCCAAAAGGCGTCTTTTGACAGCAGCTGCGAATCATGGATCTCTATGTTTTTTGCTCCGTCAAAGCAATAATCGCCGTACAGCGTCAGTCCGCGGATTACCATATTCTCACTGTTCATGGCAAAATAGCTGCCCTTCGCCGTAATCCGCTCCATAGTAACGTCTTTGCAATTCCACAGTGTTTCCGAAGCGTTCGGAAACGATATGTTCTTTAAGGTTACATCCTGACAGCGGCGGAAATTTTTCGGCGCTTCGATCGCGCAGTCCTCTATCCGGATGTGATCGGTATACCATACGCCCGCCCTTGCCATCTCAAACCATGTACAATCCTTGACCGTAATGTTTTTGGCATACCAAAGCGGATATTTCCATTTAAACATGCTGTTGTACAATTCAATATCATGGCTCTCTTTCAGCGGCGACTCGCCCTCTTCAAACACCGTATCATAGATTTTCAGGAAACCCGCCTGAAACAACGGTCTTTCTCCCTCATATAATTCCTGACGGATTTCTGTTTTCTCGCTCATTTTATTTTCCTTCTTTCCCTATATTTCAGAGCATTTTCTTTTTCCGAAGAATAAACATTGTGATAATGCACACCAAAAGCGTAAGCAGGCAGATAATGAAAAATCCGAACGGCGCATTGGCAAACGGCATCCATTCCTCGCTCACGTTCATTCCGTACAGACCGGATATAACGGTCGGTATTGCCATTACCAGCGTGATGGACGTCAGATATTTCATGACGTTGTTCAGCCGGTTGTCGATTACAGAAGACATCAGCTCTCGGGTACCGTTTATGATATCCCGATAGATCATGGTCATCTCGATCGCCTGTTTATTTTCCACAATGACATCTCCCAGCAGCTCCTTATCCTCCGGATACTGCTCCAGACGCTTGTAGCGCGTCAGGCGGTCAAGCACGACGCCGTTGGCGCGAAGCGAGGTTGCAAAATAGACCAGCGTGGATTCCAGTTCATGCAAAGCGATCAGATCCACTTCCTGCGTATCGTTCCCGACACGTTCCTCAATCTCTGTCCGCATTTTGTCAATGATGCGCAGATCGCTCTGATACAGAACGGAGATCCGGTACAGGATCTGATACACAAAACGCAGCTTTTTTTTCGTGCTGAATTCCTTGACGCGGTTATTGATAAACGCCTGCAGTACCGGCGTATCTTCCGTACATACGGTTACGATCTCATCCGCTGTCAGAATGATTCCAAGCGGTATGGTAGAGTACGATTCTTTTTCGTGCCGGATCTCAACCGTCGGAATATCTACCAGAATCAGCGTATATCCGTCCTGAAGCTCGATACGTGAGCTTTCCTCCTCGTCCAGTGCCGCCAGCACATCTTCAATATCCACATTCAGACAATCCGCGATCATCTGTCCCTCCGCAACGCTGGGATTGACCATCTGAACCCATACGCCGCTGCGAATGCTGTTTTCCTCATGGATCTGCCTGTCGTCCGTCATAAAATATTTAACCATGCGACACCTCCTAAAAATCAATTGATATTTCTATTTCATCCCATACCGCCTGAAAGTTCCAAACAAGACGAATTTTAAATCACGCCCTGAAGCTGCCCGACCAGATACTGATTGCGGATCATGGAAAGATTATTCAGCAAAATGACGTCCGACGCTCCCTTTTGCTTTGCAAAATCTGCTACGCTTCCCGTCCAGTAGCGGTAATCAATGACATAGATCGTCTGATAGTGATCGACCAAAAACGGTACAAACGCATTGCCAAACGACTCTTTTACCACTACGCAGGTACTCTGGTCGTTCAGGTTCTGGTTGGTAATGACCGTCATCGGATTATCGCCCGCAATAAACGTACTGTACTTGAGATTTTCCTTATATGAGGAAACGTCGTAAATTACCGGCCAGTCGTACTCCGTACCGTCCGTCGCGGTTACATGCATGGATGCGCTGCAGTTCGGCTGATAGGCATGAATGGTGTCCGGATTTTGTCCCAGCGCCGCATCGCCCTTCGTATCCTTGTAAAAAGAACCCAGAAAGCCGGTAAAATCAATCGTTTCATAGGAATCCAGCGCTTCCGGCTCAATTCCTTTTGCCTTGCAGAAATCCTCGTACGCATAGTAAGCGCCAAGCGGCGTCCAGTGATGATCGGTGCGGAAATAAATATACTCCGTACGATGCGCCATCAGCGTATCGAAAATATCAACTTTTACCGTATCTCCACCAATCATGTCAAACGTCGAGTCCACCGCCGTCCGCTGATCGGTCGAATTGATCTCTCCCGTACGGTTATCCGGAAACGTAATTCCGCTGCTCAGAGGAATCAGCATATCGTAAACCGTCGCCGTTCCGTTTAACGCCGCCGTCAGCCGATTGACCGTATCCGCATAGGAACCGGCCGTATCCTTCCGGTAAGTAAACAATTCATATGCGCTGTCCCCGATTACTACTACACTGCCGTAATCCTTAAGCTCTCCGTCCGAATAAATCGTCTCTATGACCGGCTCCTGATCCGGTTCCTCCGTCTGCATTTCCGTCGGTTCCGTTTCCGTTTCAAGTACCGTTTCCTCCGATTGTTTTTCCGTATTCTCCGCCGTCTGTTCTTCCGGTTCCTTTTTGCCGCAGCCCGCCGACAGGGACAAAACCATTGCGCCGGTCAGCAGGAGCGCCGTCCATTTACCGTTTTTTCTTATCATCTGCCGTACCCTCCTTCATTTTATCCTTGGCATAATTTATAAATATTTTTATCCGAAATAAAATTAGAAATATTGTAGAGGATCAGTACATCCGTAATGGAATGCTCCTCCATATACGCACTGATGCTACCATTGTAGTAACGCAGATCGAGCATATCGATGTGGTCATAATTTTCCGTCAAAAACGGCACAAACGAATTTGCAAAAGAATCCTTGATAACCAGAAGATTTTCCGGATGAGCGGACGCGCTCCCCGTCTCCCTGCAAATCTGCACCTCGCCGTAATTTCCTCCGAAAAAATACAGATACTTATCTTTTTCCAAGAGCTTCTCCTGCTGATAAATTCCGCCGATGTCTTTCCCGTCCGCAATAACCGTAACGGCTGGCAGAGGCTCCTTCGGCTCCATTTTCCAGATCCGGTCATACACCGAATCGTAATCCAAAATTTTTGAATAAAGGCTTCCCCGAAATTGGTCGGTTACCTCCGTTTTCTGATAGGACTCCTCTCCCAGAACCGTATGACCGGTCGCCCTGCACCATTCTTCGTATGCCAGAAACGCACCGTTTACCGTCCAATGATGGTCGGTGTGATAATAGATCTCCTCCTGCGCATGCGCGCGCAGTACGCTCCGGACATCAAGAAACTGCCCGCTTTTAATCGTTTCTCCCACACTGGTAATGCAGGCGTCCTGATCGAACAGTCTTGCATGCGCCGGCAGACGGTCTTCTAAAATCAGTCCGGAAGTCGGAACCAGCATGAACGACAGCCGCGACGCATCCATTTTTTTGGCGCAGCCGTCTAAAAATTCCGCCACATACTCCGTATTTCTTTGGAGCAGCTCTTCATCGACATCCTCCGGCAGTATTTTCTCAAAATCATATCCTTCGCTGCCGACATACGCTCCCCCAATATCCGTATCGCCGCACAGCTTCTGGATTGCGGTCTTTCCCGTTATCCACTGATCCCGAAAAACAATCTGGTCGTTCAGATAATTTTCCAGTCCCTCCTGATATTTCCCGCTCAACAGATTGTCGGCGGAAAATTTGGGTTTTTCAGCCAGATAGCGGTTTTCGTTCTCCGAAAACTCCCTGTCTTTTACCAGAGGCCCCGCAATGCTGACCGTACCGATTACCGCAAGAAACGCTGCGGCCATAATAAGTTTTGTCGCCTTCAAAATGACGTCTCCTCCCATCCTCTTAAAAACGGAAGTACAAAAACGGATTGTAGCTGTCCCCTACCAGAAACGCAAACGAAACCAGAAGAAGGCCTACCATTGCAATCGTTTTTACAATATCCGAAGCCGCCGTATCTTCCACTGTCCAAGACTTTAACCGTCCCTTGAGCAGCGGGCGAAGATCCAGCGAACATACGAAAAGCACTGCCAAAAGCAGTCCGTTGCAGGAAAGATAATACAAAAAGTCGCTATCCCAAAGCGGAACGCCGATTCCAAACATCGCCTTTAAATATTCCGCCAGCTTCCCCATATCCGTCTGGGCAAACAGCACCCAGCCGAGAATGACAAGCAGCATCGTATAAATGTGTCCAAAAACGGAAGCAGCGAGCGTTTCCCTTCTTTGGAAAACATGCGAAAAAATCAATTTTTCCAGTATTAAAAGCAGACCGTAGTAAAGTCCCCACAAAACGAAATTCCAGCTCGCTCCATGCCATAATCCGGTCAGCAGCCAGACGATGAGAAGGTTGACGATCTGCCGCCTCCATCCCTTCCGGTTCCCGCCCAGCGGAATATATACGTATTCCCGAAACCATGAACTGAGCGAAATATGCCACCTGCGCCAGAATTCCGTAATGCTTTTTGACATATACGGATAGCGGAAATTCTCCAAAAAATGAAAGCCGAAAATCTGTCCCAATCCGATCGCCATATCCGAATATCCGGAAAAATCAAAATAGATCTGGAAGGTGTACGCCACCGCGCCCAGCCATGCCGAGGCTGCAGAGATCTGCGCGCTTTCCGAAATCGCACTCCAAAGGCTTCCGATCTGATTGGCCAAAATAACCTTTTTTGCAAGACCTACGGAAAAGCGGAACGCCCCCTTCGAAAAATCCTCCAGCGTCGTCCGGCGTCCGGATAATTCATCGGCAATCGTTTTATACTGTACGATCGGACCCGCGATCAACTGCGGAAACAAAACGACATATGTTGCAAAATCTAAAAAATTTTTCTGCGCCGGAACTACGCCCCGATAAACGTCGATCGTATACGACATCGTTTGAAACGTGTAAAAAGAGATACCGATCGGCAGCGCAATATACAAAAGCGACATTCCCGCTCCCGTAATGGAATTGACCGTTTCGATCAAAAAATCCGTATACTTAAAAAATCCCAGAATTCCAAGATTTCCGCACAGATCGATAACCAGAACCAGCTTTGCCCAGCCGCTTTTTCCCCGTTTCGCAAAATGCGCGATCAAACGTCCGTTGGTATAATCAAACACTGTAGAAAACAGCATGATCAATACATACACCGGTTCTCCCCACGCATAAAATACCAGACTAAAAACAAGCAGCACCGGATTTCTCAGCTTCGGCGGACAAAGAAAATAGAGAACAAGCACCAGCGGCAGAAATACAAATAAAAACACAAAACTGCTAAATACCATTTTTTCTCCACCAAAATACCCGGCAGCGCCGGGTACTACAACTAATCGTTCAATGCTCGCTCAATAATGTCCTCAGCCTTTTCGGAATCGCCGGATACGCACAAAACCACGTATTTTCCCTCCTGCTCCAAAACCGCTTCGTCAATACGCTTTGCTTCCTCCGGTTTGTAATCCTCTACCGCGCTCTTCTGATCTCTCAAAAACGCCTCTACATTTGTTTCCATGACCTTTGCCGTCTGTTCGTCCGACGCCGTAAACACCGCAACCTCCTCCGCTGTTCCGACGCTGCTCATATACAAAACGCCTTCGACGCCGTCCTCCAGCTTGATAAAGTTGCTGATTTCGTCTTCTCCTATCTGATTCAGCTCTCCCGTATACGTCACATCGTGAACCAGCGAGTCCGCCAGAGCCGCGGTATCTACCTTTTTGCCGCCTCCGCCGCAACCCGCCAGCAGCGTACATGCCGCCGCGGCCAGAATTGCCGTCTGAAACTTCTTTTTCATCCTGTTCTCCTTTCTATTCTATGCTTACGCCCTATCATATTTTTCACACTGGCTGCGGATCCATTCCTCATTTTCAAAATAATCGATTTTCATCGCGCGCTTTACCTCAGCCAATGTCCGCGCCGCTTCTTCCCTCGCGATCTCGCTTCCTTTGCGCAGGATCTCATATACCGCCGGAATATCTTTTTCGTATTCGGCGCGTTTCTTCCGGATCGGCGCAAGCTCCTCCTGAAGAACCTGATTCAAAAACTTCTTGATCTTCACGTCGCCCAAGCCTCCGCGCTGATAATGCGCCTTCAGCTCGTCAAGTCCCTGATATTCCGGAAGATACTCCGCAAAATGCTCCGGTTTACTGAACGCATCCAGATAAGTAAAAACGCAGTTTCCTTCCAGATGCCCCGGATCGGAAATCCGCAGATGCTGCGGATCCGTATACATACTCATGATCTTCTGCTTTACCTCCTCCTCCGGATCTGCGAGATAAATGCAGTTGCCAAGCGATTTGCTCATTTTCTGCTTTCCGTCCGTTCCAGGCAGCCGCAGACACGCTTCATTCTCCGGAAGCAGCACCTCCGGCTCCACAAGCGTTTCTCCGTAAATCGAATTAAACTTACGGACAATTTCTCTGGTCTGCTCGATCATCGGCAGCTGATCCTCCCCGACCGGTACCGTCGTAGCCTTAAACGCGGTAATGTCCGCCGCCTGACTGATCGGATAGGTAAAAAAACCAACCGGAATGCTCGCCTCGAAATTCCGCTGCTGGATCTCGCTCTTTACCGTCGGATTTCTCTGCAGACGGGAAACCGTTACCAGATTGGAATAGAAAAACGTCAGCTCCGTCAATTCCGGAATCTGCGACTGTATCAGCAGATTGGACTTTGCCGGATCCAGTCCGCAGGACAAATAATCCAGCGCTACTTCTATGATATTCTCCCGCACCTTCTGCGGATTCTCAAAATTATCGGTCAATGCCTGCGCATCCGCGATCATAATAAAAATTTTTGCAAACGTTCCGGAATTCTGCAATTCCACACGACGCCGGATAGAACCTGCATAATGCCCTACATGCAGTCTTCCGGTCGGCCGGTCTCCGGTCAGTATAATCTTATCCATTATGCTTCCTCCCATACTGCCATCCATCATCGGATTTCTTCTTTGATTCTATTAAATAGTGGAAATGATGTCAACCGTTTTTACACAGCGGCAAAGCGATCCGGCTCCATTCCTCCTGCAGCCGCTCCAGCGAATACGCCGCGTTTGCGGGACTTGTGGACGGCAGCTTGACAATAGGACGCTTCAGGTGCGGATATGTATATTTCATATAAAGCTCGTACGCCTTTGTCCCGTTCGCGTAAATTTCCCGAATATCCGCTTTTTCCAGAATGCAGGACAGATCGTTGGGGACAACATTGCGTATGCTTGCGTCCGAAGAACCTTTGATCTCACAGGAGGCGATCACATCCCACAGCGCAACGCCGCAGGAAAGCAGCATCGCTTTCTTTTCCTCTATGGTTTCCGGAACCGGATGGCCGAACATCGCCGCCGTAACCTTCCAGAAACGATTCTGCCTGTGTCCGTAAAAAAACTGCTGCTCTCTGGATTTTACCGACGGAAAAGTACCGAGGATCAATATCTTCGCTTCCTCATTATATACCGGCGGAATGGTATGCTCTATCATCTGCGCTGCTTCCTTTTCTTCTTTTACTGTGTATTATTATACGTCTCGTTTGTTTAAAGTCAATTATGACATATTACAAAATAATTTCAATTTGTTTAATTTTTCCATATTTCCAAACAAATGTTTCATTTACGCTTGATTGTTCCCAAAACTTCATGTAATATATACAAAAATCACAAAAATAGGGGAGATTTTTATGAGAGGAAAAAAACAAATTGCATGTTTACTGTCATTGCTTTTCATCGTATCTGCAATAACAGTCATTCCAAAACTTTCGGCTTCCGGACAAGCCGGTGCTGCGGATGATCCGTCTGCGCATTACTTTTACGATCAGCTTCCGGAAGCGGCCAAGCCGTTTTACTCCGCTATGGAGCAAATGAATCAGAAAGGCATTTTCAAAACCGGAACAGACTCTTATGAACTGACCGGAAAAAACAATCTGATCTCTCAGGAGACCGCAGCGGCTTACATGGGCGGAAACGGCAATATCCTAGCGTTATACGGCGCTGCAAGAGATGCTTTCTATATGGATCATCCGGATATTTTCTATGTGGATTTTTCCAATCTTACCGTTCGGGTTACTTCGGACAAAAACAGCAAGTACCATGTAACTTTGGGCGCGGGACGTACCCAAAACTACTATACCAAAGGATTTTCCAATCAGGATGATGTAGAAAGCGCGCTCAAAGAATTTAACGCAGTCGTTGAACAGCTTGTAGCGGAGGCTTCCGCGCTTACGGACGAAGAAGGAAAATACCGCACTGCCGAACAGGTCAAATATGTCCACGACTACCTCACACAGCATACCTCCTACCGTCTGGAAAACGAATGCACCAAAGGCAACGAGGGATTTATCCGCACCGCTTACGGTTCGCTGGTTCGGCACGAAGGCGTATGCGAGGCTTACACCCGCGCCATGAAAACCGTTCTTGACCGCATGAATATCCCATGCATTATGGTTCAGGGCACATACCAGCACAGTGAGGATGTTTTCGAACTGCATATCTGGAATTATGTAAAAATCGACGGACAATGGTATGTCGTAGACGCTACGATGGACGATCCGATCAGCAAAAACCCTTCCGCTTCCGGAATCGACGGATACGAATCAACGGAATACCTGCTGGCCGGCGAAACAAAAATGAACGAACACCATATGCCGAGCGGAGTTCTTTCCGAAGCAAAATACGAATTCCGCTACCCGCTCCTGTCCTATGATGATTTCGGAGAATCTTTCCAAAGTTAGTTGAAATATAGCTTTTCTTTAATGGAAAAATGTGGTATCATAAATACAGTGTTTCATAC
>CANQCX010000054.1 GCA_947591115.1 uncultured Lachnospiraceae bacterium
TTGAATTAAACGCCTCCATGATGTGCGCCAACTACGCACATCTGGAAAATGAAGTAAGGGCATTGGAGGAAGGCGGGATCGACTCCTTCCACATCGATATCATGGACGGGCGGTATGTGCCGAATTATGCCATGTCCTTAAATGACATGCACTACATAGCCAGCGCGACAAAGCTGCCGCTGGATGTCCATCTGATGATCGAGCATCCAAACAATATGATCGCGCTGTTTTTACAGAATCTCCGCAAAGGAGATACGGTTTATATCCATCCGGAAGCGGAGTACCACCCGTCCACAACCCTGCAGAAGATCATAGACGCGGGCATGATCCCGGGCATTGCCATCAATCCGGGCACCAGTGTGGAAACGGTCATGGAAATGCTGCGCATCGTAAAAAAAGTGCTGGTCATGTCGGTCAATCCGGGCAACGCGGGGCAGATGTACCTGCCGTATGTAGGGAAAAAGATTACCCGTCTGCTCTCGATCAAAGAGGATATGGACTTTGAACTGTACTGGGACGGAGCGTGCAGCGCCCAGCGGATCCAAGAGTTTGCACCGAAGGGCGTCAAAGGCTTCGTGCTGGGCACGACGCTGCTATTCGGGAAGGGCAGACCGTACAAAGAGACGCTTGCAGACATCCGGAAATTAAAATTTTAAAGAGAATGCAGTTGACATTTTTGTGTGACAAAATATAATGTTCATTGGAAGGAATGCGCAAATGGATATGTAGGAAAGTGGAGGAAATTCGATGGCATTAAGCAAAAAGCCTGTCAACGGTATGAAGGATATTTTACCGGCGGAGATGGAAATACGGGATTATGTGACCAATGTGATCAAGGAGACCTACCGGAGTTTTGGGTTTACCCCGATCGAAACGCCATGTATGGAGAATATTGCAAATCTCAGCAATAAGCAGGGCGGAGAAAATGAAAAACTGATTTTTAAGGTTCTAAAAAGAGGAGAGAAGTTAAATCTTGAGTCGGCGAAGAAAGAAGCGGATGTAGTGGATTTTGGAATGCGCTATGATCTGACGGTTCCGCTGACTCGTTTTTATGCGAACCATGCGAACGAGCTTCCTTCGCCGTTTAAGGCGCTGCAGATCGGAAATGTATGGCGAGCGGACAGACCACAGCGGGGGCGTTACCGCCAGTTTACCCAATGCGATATCGATATTTTGGGAGAATCGGGGATCCTTGCGGAAATCGAACTGATCAATGCGACCACTACCACCATCGGACGTCTAGGCTTCCGGAATTTTGAGATTCGTATCAACGAACGCCGGATCTTAAAGGCAATGGCGAAGTACAGCGGATTTTCGGAGGCGGATTTTGACAGCGTATTTATCACGCTGGATAAAATGGACAAGATCGGTATGGACGGCGTGGCGGAGGAGCTGCAGAAGAGCGGTTATCCGCAGGAGGCCATCGACAGGTATCTGGAGCTTTTCCGGCTTCTGGGAGATAAAAAAGACGTAGCGGAAGCTATGGCGCTTTTAAAAGATACTCTGGGCGATTTTCTGGAGACGGAAACGGCGGAAAATATGACGGAGATCGCAAATGCGGTCAACGCGACAAAAAACGCCGATTTTACGCTGGTCTTTGATCCTACGCTTGTGCGGGGGATGAGTTATTATACCGGAACGATCTTCGAAATTGCGATGCCGGAGTTAGGTGCAGCCTGCGGCGGCGGCGGACGTTATGATAAAATGGTCGGGAATTTTACCGGAAACGATGTTCCGGCGTGCGGATTTTCGATCGGCTTTGAGCGTATCATCCTGCTTTTAATGGAAAGCGGCTTCCAGATTCCGGAACGTCCGAAAAAAAAGGCGTATCTGATCGAGAAAAATTATCCGTCCCAAAAGCTGATCGAAGTGATGCAGCAGGCAAAAGAGGAACGTGCGAACGGATGTCAGGTTTTGGTAGTGCGTATGAATAAAAATAAAAAGTTTCAAAAAGAGCAGTTGGAAAAAGAAGGCTATGAGGAGTTTGTAGAATTTTTTAACCGCTGATCAATCGCTGCTTGTCAGCATAGAACAGGAGGAATTTATGGCAGAGTCAATGAAAGGACTGCATAGAAGCCATCGGTGTACCGAAGTTTCCGATGCAGAGATCGGGAAAAAAGTTACCGTTATGGGATGGGTTCAGAAACGGCGGAACCTCGGCAGCCTGATTTTTATTGATCTAAGGGATCGCAGCGGAATCCTGCAGATTGTATTTGATGAAAATGTGATCGGAGCCGAAGGGTTTGAAAAAGCGGGAGAATTGCGCAGCGAATACGTTATTGCGGCGGAGGGAACGGTGCAGAAGCGCGCCGCCGCTGTGAACGAACATTTAAAGACCGGCGGGATCGAAGTCATTGCGGAGTCGCTGCGGATCCTCTCGGAATCGCAGACGCCGCCGTTCCAGATTGAAGAAAACAGCCAGACCAAAGACGAGGTGCGGCTGAAATACCGCTATCTGGATCTGCGCCGGCCGGATATTCAAAGAAATCTGATGCTGCGGAGCAGAGTGCTGCAGATCATGCGTAATTTTATGGCGGAGGAGGGTTTTTTGGAGATCGAGACGCCGATCCTCTGCAAATCCACACCGGAGGGGGCGCGGGATTATCTGGTGCCAAGCCGCGTTCATCCCGGGAATTTTTATGCGCTGCCGCAATCGCCGCAGCTTTTTAAGCAGCTTTTGATGGCGTCCGGCTATGACCGTTATTTTCAGATCGCCCGCTGCTTCCGCGACGAGGATCTGCGTGCGGACCGTCAGCCGGAGTTTACACAGGCGGATATGGAGCTTTCGTTTGTAGATATTGACGATGTTTTGGAAATCAATGAGCGTCTGTTACAGTGCGTATTTCGTGAGACGATTGGCGTAGAGATACCGCTTCCCCTGCCGCGTATGTCATGGCAGGAGGCAATGGATCGGTACGGTTCGGATAAACCGGATACGCGCTTTGGAATGGAATTGGTAGATGTTTCCGAAACGGTTCAAAACTGCGGTTTCGGGGTATTTACCGGCGCGCTTCAAAACGGCGGCTCCGTTCGCGGGATCAACGTTGCGGGGCAGGGAGCGATGCCGCGCAAGAAAATTGACAAGCTGGTTGAATTTGCGAAAGGCTGCGGAGCTAAGGGACTGGCGTATCTGGCGGTCAATGAGGACGGAACCTGCAAATCTTCGTTTGCTAAATTCATGACGGAAGATGAGTTGAACGCTTTGCTTCAAAAAATGAATGCGAAGCCGGGAGATCTGCTGTTATTTGCGGCGGATAAAAACAAGATCGTCTGGAATGTATTAGGCGCGCTGCGTCTGCAGTTGGCGGAAGAGCTGGAGCTTTATGATAAGAACCGGTACGATTTTCTTTGGATTACGGAATTCCCGCTGCTGGAGTGGTCGGATGAGGAAAATCGTTTCATGGCAATGCACCATCCGTTTACCATGCCGATGGAAGAAGATTGGGATAAGATCGACACAGATCCGGGCGCAGTTCGGGCAAAAGCGTACGATATCGTATTGAACGGAACGGAGCTGGGCGGCGGTTCTGTCCGTATTCATCAGGATGATATACAGGAAAAAATGTTCGAGGTGCTTGGCTTTACCAAAGAACGTGCGCACGAACAGTTTGGATTTTTGCTGGATGCGTTTTCTTACGGCGTGCCGCCTCATGCGGGACTGGCATATGGTGTGGATCGTTTGATCATGCATCTGGTTCATGCGGATTCCATTCGTGACGTTATTGCGTTTCCGAAGGTAAAGGATGCTTCCGATCTGATGAGCGCCGCACCGGGCGAGGTGGAGGAAAAGCAGTTGGAGGAACTTGGAATCCGAATCGTAAAGGCAGATGGGGGACAGAATTGAAAAAGTTAAATTTAGATTCAAAAAAATGGATCGTCCCGCTTTTGATCGTAACAGATGTGCTGCTCTTGGCTGGAATCCTCGTATCTGCAATTTTATCCTATTCCCGAATGGAGCTGATAACCAACCAGCTTACGTATCTTCAAGATACCAGCAATATCATTCAAAGCGGCGTCGGCAATATGCAGTCTGATATGGCGGCGACGCTGGAGGAGGAATCCAGTCTGATCGAAAGCTATTTTATACGTGTGACGGATGCGGATTTTGCGGCGGGAACCTACGATGCGGAGGTTTCCATGATCCCGAAAGAATATACGGATCAGACGAAGGTAAGCATATATTTTGGAACACAGGAATATCCGCTGGAGCTGACCGGCTACAGCTATGACGGCGTAGTTACGCTTCCTTTGAATACCTCCTATGACGGAAACGTTACGTTTCTGTTTATGGAGGGAGAGAAGAAAACAACGGAGGTGCTGCGGGATTACGTCGGCTTTCAGACCAAAATGAAAAATGTCCTTCTGCTGGGCGCCATCGACCATGAGCCGGAATATCAGGACGGGAAGCTGTATCTGGACGGAACGGGGAACTTCTCTTTGAACGGCGGAGGAAATTACGGATTTCAGACCTTTGAGCTTCTGATAACAGCGGATAACACTGTAATATATAATATGGATTTAATTTCTGAGAACACCTCCTCGGAGGAAGGCGGTGGTCCGGCGTTTCCTTTTTCATGGGATGAGGCGTCTACGGAAAGCATTGGCGTTACCGCGGATGCGCAAAAACCGGTGGAGGAGCTGGAGGGAGAATACGCGTTGGACGTGGAAGCGGATGTGGCGCCTCAGGCGCAGATCCGTATTTTCCTGAGAGCGGAATCGGAAGAGGGCTACACGTTTGAATATGAAATGTTCCATGCGGCGGCTGCGGGAACAGAAGACTCGGAGAACGGTTTTGTCTTGGAGGAGGATTCTAAGATACCGGAGACGTTTGTATATGACAAAAAGGGCGGCAGCCTGCGGCTGCCGCAATAGCTATCGTTCTTTTTTGGATAACCGCAGGGTAAAGATAAATTCCGTTCCCGCCCCTTCGGTGCTGATGACGTCGATATTTTCGTGATGCGCCTGTATGATCTCTTTTACAATGGAAAGTCCAAGTCCGGTTCCGTATTTGTCCTTTCCGCGGGAAAGATCGGTTTTATAAAACCGTTCCCAGATTTTTTTTATGCTGCCGCTTGGAATGCCGATTCCGGAGTCCTTTACGGACAGAAATACTTTTTCATTTTTGACGCTGGTTTCGATCTTGATCGAGGAGCTGGGGTTGGAGAATTTTACGGCATTATCGATCAGATTGTAAAGCACCTGCTGGATTTTTCCCATATCGGCGGTTACGTAAAGTTCTTTTTCCGTAAGCACAAGATCGAAGGTAATCGATTTTTTTAAACAGACGCCTTCAAATGTCTGAATGGTGGTACGGATCAGATGATTGATGTTAAAGTCCGTAACCTCCAGAATGATCCCATGATGTCCGATGCGGTTGAGATCCAGAAGGCTTTGCGTCAGCTTGTTCAGCCGCTCAGTTTCGTAAAGGATGATATTTAAGTATTTTTCCTGCATTTCGACCGGAATGGTGCCATCCTGGATCGCCTCCACATATCCTTTGATCGAGGTCAGGGGAGAGCGGAAATCGTGGGAAACATTGGAAACAAATTTGCGCTGGTCTTCTTCCAGCGTACCCAGTTCTTTTGCCATATAATTCATCGTTTTTGTCAGATATCCGATCTCGTCATTGGAGGAAACCAAAGTGACGGGTTCAAAATCCCCTTTTGTATAGGCGGCTGCCGACCGGATCAGTCTGCGGATCGGAAAATATACGGTATAGGTATAGATTCCGAGAATGAGAAACGAGCATAAAAACAGGATTCCGGCGGTATAAAAGGAAACGTTCATCATTTGGTTAATGGACGCCGAAAGCTCGGACAGCGGTTTGTGGATCAGCACGTAGCCGCGGATGCGGTAATTGACGGTAATCGGGGAAAAAACGCTGAGCGTTTCGGCGGAAAAACAGTGATAAAACGTTCCGGTCTGGTAATAGCGGCTCCCGAAATCCCCGATGTCAAAACCGGAAATGGGATATTTGATGCCGTTCTCCGTATTTTTCCCAATGGAAGCGTCGGAAGAATTTAACAATAAATCCCCCTGATTGCTCACGATCCAGATGTCGGCGGTAATATATTGCGAAAGTCGGGTAAGCTCCTTTTGCAGATCCTCGATGGAAACCGTATGATTGTAGTAGTTGGCGGCATAATCGGAAGAGATCAGCGTGGACTGCCGGTATAGATCCTGCGCCTCCTGACGGATACGGGCGTCAGAGGTAAGGCGCTGCGTAAAGGTACACAGCAAAAGGAAGGCAGCAATCCCGTATAGGAGATATCCGATGAAAAATTTTGGTAAAAGCGTTCGTTTCATGGCTTGACCTCAAATTTGTAACCGATGCCCCATACGGTGGAAATTTTCCATGCTTTATGGTCTTTGATCTTTTCGCGCAGACGTTTGACATGCACGTCAACGGTGCGGGTATCTCCAATGTACTCATATCCCCAGATATGATCCAGAAGCTGCTCTCTTGTAAATACCTGATTTGGCGAGGAGGCAAGAAAATAAAGCAGCTCCAGCTCCTTTGGGGGCATATCGATCGGATGTCCGTTGTAAACGACGGAGTAGTTGGAAAGGTTGACCGTTAGATCCGGATATTCCACGCATTTCGTCTCGATCGCAGGTTCGTTTTGTTTGACAGGCTGATAGCGCCGGAGAACCGCTTTTACACGCGCCACAAGCTCTTTGGAATCAAACGGTTTTAGGATGTAGTCGTCCGCGCCCAGCTCCAATCCCAGCACTTTGTCAAAAATTTCGCCTTTGGCGGAAAGCATGATGATCGGAACGTTGGATTTGGTACGGATTTCGCGGCAGACCTGATAGCCGTCGATCCCCGGGAGCATCAGATCCAAAAGAATCAGATTTGGACGGTATTGCTCAAAGGCGGAAAGGGACGCTTCGCCGTCGTTTACAATGCGCGTATCAAAGCATTCCTTTGTCAGATAGAGGGAGATCAGTTCCGCAATGTTGTTGTCGTCGTCTACAATGAGTATTTTCTGTTTTGCCATAAGAACCTCCTGTTATTCAAATTCTGCTATCGTAACTCCGGCGTCGCCTTCGCCGAATTCTCCAAGATGAAACGATTTGACGTATTTCAGACGTTTCAGGTGGCTGTGAACCGCCTTGCGCAACGCTCCGGTGCCTTTTCCATGTACGATCCGGACGGAAGGGAGGTGTGCAATGTAGGCGTCGTCCAGATATTTGTCCAGACAGGAAATCGCCTCGTCTGTCGTCATGCCGATTAGGTTGATCTCCGTTGAAACGGAAGCGGATTTGCTCATTTTTATCTTGCTTTGGGCGCCGCCGTATTTTTTAGAAGCCGAAGAAGCGTCCTCCTCGACCAAAACCAGATCCTTCACATTAACCAGCGAACGGAGAATCCCCATCTGCACATACAGATCGCCTTTGGCGTTCGGAAGCGTGTGAACGGTTCCTTTTAGATTCATGGAAAGCACCTTGACCGTATCGCCGATTTGCAGATTTTTCGGTATTTTGTGGTTGGCGGCTTCTTTTTTCTGCAGTACCGGTCTCTTTTTTTCTTTTTCGGAAAGTTTGCTGCGCACGTTCGTCCGCTCTTTTTCCATCTGGCTCATCGGAGCCGCCGCCTGTTTGTATTTGTTAAAGTTACGGATGGTTTCATCCGCCAGCTCTTTTGCCTCTTTTAAAATCCGGTACGCTTCTTCGTTGGCATCGTTTAAGATCTTTTCCCTGCTTTGCTCCAGCCTCTCCTGCTTGGCTTCCAGTTTTTGCTTTAGATCTTCGACCTCGGTTTTGTACCGGTCGATCTGCTGCCGCTCCTTTTCAATGGTCTGCCGGCTGGCTTCCA
Source organism: uncultured Lachnospiraceae bacterium (assembly GCA_947591115.1). Lineage (GTDB taxonomy): Bacteria > Bacillota > Clostridia > Lachnospirales > Lachnospiraceae > Roseburia. The sequence goes on from CANQCX010000054.1 coordinate 7,820, forward strand.
GATCGGAAATCAGATCCTCGAAAGCGATCTCCTTTTTGCTCATGCGTTTTCTGGCATCGTCGATCAGGGCGTCGTCCAGTCCCAGCTTGGAAGAAATCGCAAACGCATTGCTTTTCCCCGGAATTCCGATCAGAAGGCGGTAGGTTGGACTCAGGGTGTCAACGTTAAATTCGCAGCAGGCATTTTCCACCTGCTCCGTAGTCAGCGCATAAATTTTCAGCTCGCTGTAATGGGTGGTCGCCATAGTCATTGCACCCCGCTCACGCAGCCGGTTTAGAATGGAAATGGCAAGAGCCGCGCCCTCCGTCGGATCGGTTCCGGCGCAAAGCTCGTCAAAAAGGACAAGGGATCGGTCGTCTGCCTGTTCCAGAATCCGGATGATATTGGTCATGTGCGAGGAAAATGTGCTTAAATTCTGCTCAATGCTCTGCTCGTCCCCGATATCCGCAAAAATTTCTTCAAAAACGGATAACTCCGAGCGGTCGGCAGCAGGGATTGCAAGTCCGGACTGTCCCATGAGCGTCAGCAGTCCCGTCGTTTTCAGGGAAACCGTTTTGCCGCCGGTATTGGGGCCGGTTACGATCAACTGCCGGTAGCCGCCGCCGAGCTTGATATCGATCGGCACAACCTTTTGGGGATCTAAAAGCGGATGACGCCCCTTCCGGATATGGATGCTGCCGTTTTCATGAAAAACCGGAGTCGTGCCGTTGTAGCTTTTGGCAAGAGCCGCCTTTGCAAAAATAAAATCAAGCTCCGACAATGCCGCATAGTTTTTGGCAAGAGCCGCGTCGTGTTCTCCGGTTCGGGCGGAAAGCTCCGCCAGCACCGCGTTGATCTCCTCCTGCTCCTGAAGCTGAAGCTCGCGCAGCTCGTTGTTGAGGTTGACGACCGCCATCGGCTCGATAAACAGCGTGGAACCGCTGGAGGACTGGTCATGCACCATACCGGGAACCGAGGCTTTTGCCTCTGCTTTGACCGGAAGGCAGTAGCGGCCGTCCCGCATGGTAACCACCGCATCCTGCAGGCAGGCGCGCGTCGTCTGCTTGTTCATAATGGAAACAAGCTGCGCGTGGATCCGGTCGTTCATTCCGCGTATGGCTTTGCGGATGCGGAATAATGCGGGACTGGCATCGTCGGCGATTTCATCCTCCGAAAGAATGCAGCGCCGGAGCTCATCCTGAAGAGGCGTCAGCGGCTCCAGCTCCGAAAAAAGTGGCGTCAGCGAATCGCTGTTTTCATCGGCGTTTTTGGAGCGGTCGTACGCTTTGGCGCGTTTGGCGGCCTCCAGAAGCGAAGCGATGCGCAGCAGTTCCGTCGGATTCAGCGTGCCGCCGATGGCAAGACGCTTGAGCATCGAATTTACCTCATGGATTCCGGAAAAGGAAAGGCTGCCGGAGCGGTAAAGGCGGGTAAGCGCGTCTGCGGTGGTCTGCTGCAGCTCGTTGATGGCGCTGCGGTCGGTCAGCGGCGTAAGCTCCAGACAGCGTTTTTTGGTTTCTTCGCCAAAAGCATACTCCGCCAGCCGGTTTAATATTTTATGATATTCCAGAGTGTACAAAACTTTTTGATTCATGTGATCCCTCATTCTGTCGTTCTATTTGTTATTATAGCCGATTCGCGCTCTTTGCGAAAGGTAAAAATAGTTGCAAGAGGGGATAAATATGCATATAATGAGAAAGGAATCTGTTGTTGTTTATAATGGGGACGTAAATGGAAGATAGACAGCTACAAAAGAACGAGTTTATTCGTGAAAAGATCAAAACGAAGCCATTAAGCAAGAAGCGTGTTGCAGAGTGGCTGGGATTGTCCGTAGTCTGCGGATTTTTATTTGCCCTGACCGCATGTCTTGTGCTGGCCTTTTTTCTCCCGCGCCTGTTAAAAAATGCGGCGGTACAGCCGGAGACGGAGGAAACCGCTGTCGGGGAAAGCGAGTCTGCGGCAATCGAGCAGACGGCGGAGCCTCCTGCGCCGTTACCGGAGACAGAGGGAAAAAAAGAACTGTCGCTGGAGGATTATCAGATGCTGAAAAATCAGCTTTATTCCATCGGCAGCAAGGCAAATACATCAATCGTAACGATTACAAGCGTTGTCAGCGATACGGATATTTTCCATAATCTGTACGAAACACAGGATCAGGGTTCCGGCGTGATTTTGTCCGATACGGGGATGGAGCTGTTGATCTTAACCGAACGGAAAATCATACATGACGACTCCCGTATCAGCGTAACCTTTATTGATGAGAGTATGGCGGAGGCTTCGCTGAAAAA
>CANQCX010000055.1 GCA_947591115.1 uncultured Lachnospiraceae bacterium
GGCGAGTCAATGAAAATTCTTGTTGCCGAAGATAACGAACTGAATGCGGAAATACTGATGGAGATACTAAGCCAGTTCGGATTTGTTCCTGTACACGCGCAGAACGGTCAGGAGGCTGTGGAGATCTTTGAGAAATCAAAGATAAACGAGTTTAAAATGATCCTTATGGATATGCGTATGCCGGTCTTGGACGGCTGCGAGGCGTCCGCAAGGATTCGGGAGCTTGACCGAAAAGATGCCAAAACGGTTACCATATTCGCCTGTACCGCAAACAGTTTTCAGGAGGACAGAGTCAAAGCTTTAGACAGCGGAATGGACGACTTTTTAACAAAGCCGATAGATATCAATATCCTGCTCCGTAAAATGGGGAGAATTGATCGTGAAAAACATGACGTTTAATAAGGAGACCAGAAAAATGGGAAAAAGAATTACTGCGTTTTTATTGCAGATCATTATTGCAGTGTCGTTTTTATTCTGCCTTTCCGGTTGTTCTGGACAAAAAAAACAAGTAAAAGAAATTATTATAAAAGTACCTCATACCAGTACTATGAATTGCATTTCCAATGAAAATATAAAAAATGTCCGTACGCTTCTGGAACTTGCAAGCGAGGATTTTGTCGCACAGTATGACAAAGAGGTTAAAATAAAAGTCATAGAATTTGAGGGTGGCGAGGAAACAAAAGCAATAACAAATTCTTTTGGACAAAGCGATGCGGCGGATATATTATATGACGGATTTTTTAATATGAGCTCGTTTATCCATACGGGAAAAGTGGTTCCGATCGACGACGTTCTTACACCGGAAATGCAAGAGGATATCTCTCCTGCTTATTTGGAGCAGGGACGGTTTGACGATAAGCTCTATATGATGCCTTATATGAGCTCCGAGAACATTCTCATATACAACAGGGAAATGCTTGAAAAATACGGTTTGAGCGAATATATCGACGAGGGCGAAGTGATTTCAAACTGGAGCATTGAGGACTGGACCAAAATACTGAATACGCTTGCGGATGAATTTGCAAAAGAGGGCAAAGGGAAAGTCCCTATGATGATGTACGCAAAAGATAATCAGGGCGATACTCACATAATGACGATGCTTCGCGCTTTCGGCGGCGATCTGTTCGACAGCAGCAATCATTTTGATCTTGTTGACAATCCCGAAGTTATTTCCGCGCTCAGGTGGCTTCAGAACGGTGTGGATGCAGGCTGGTATCTGCCTGTTCCGTATTACAAAACAATGTCCGATAACAGCAGTAAATTTAAAATGGACGAGCTTGCTTTTTATAACTTTAATCTGGGAAGTTCAACGTACAGCAGAGTAATAGAAGATTACAATCCAGAAACAAATACTTTTACGAAATACGGCTTTGTGAATTATCCCGGTAATCACTGCACGATCTTCAACGAGGGATTTGAGATTTTTGATAACGGCGACAGCGAAAAAATAGAAATCGCGAAAGATTTCCTAAGATTTTTTTATGAAACCGATCAATGGCTTGAATGCTCCGCCGGAAGCATCCCTGTAAGCAAAAAAGTCATGGAAAAATATAAAGATGATATATTGCTTTTGGAGGCGTTCTCACAGAATACCGTAAATTCAGTTGATTATACGCATAATCTCCCGAACTGGCAGGGGAGTGAAAATTCTGTCAGAAGCGTATTTTACCAAGAAATAGCGTTGCTTATGACCAAGGATGCAGACGGTAATTTTGCCGTCACTCCGGAAGAGTGCGCAAGTAATTTACAGGAAAAATTAAATACCGCGATCTCGGAAGGACAAAAAAACAGTACACTTCACGAGTAAGGGTCTGTTGTTTGAGAAAGATACGCAGGACAGTGTTAAGAAAACCCTCAAACTTCCCGATATAAAAAGATAGGAGTATATTTGGCTCAGCGCTTATGAAAATGATATTTCTTATTATCTTTGTTGATCGGTTATGGGGGAATTCAGAATGGTTGTTTCACACAATATCGGCGCGATAAACGCGCAGAGACAACTGGGCGGAACGGAAAAGAAAAGAGGAAAAGCCGCGGAGAAGCTCTCGTCCGGCTATCGGATCAATCGGGCAGGAGACGACGCCGCAGGATTAGCGATTTCAGAGAAGATGCGCAAACAGGTCAAGGGTTTGGATCGGGCCTCCACGAACGCACAGGACGGGATTTCGATGGTTCAGATCGCGGACGGCGCTATGGCCGAGGTCAACGATATGCTAAACCGGTGCGTGGAGCTGGCGGTACACGCCGCAAACGGAACGTTGTCACTTTCGGACAGACAGGCGATCCAGAATGAAGTAGACCAGATCAAGACGGAGATCGACGGGATCAGCGATCGGACAAAATTCAATGAGATCAAGGTCTTGCAATCGGATGCGACGGCAGTCAATGTCTATAAGGCAGGGGATGATGTCGTGTATCATGGCGGACTGCCGGAGTGCGTTTCGGTGCAGGAAATCGATAACGGAACCAATTATATGTCAAGCACTTGGGAGACGACGGAAACGGTATTGCTGAATTATACGGATGCTGCCGGAATGCCGCAAAATTTAACGGGAACCGCTACAGTTACTCATGCGGCGGCTTTTGTAGATTTCAGCAAGTTTCATGGAGATCCGGATCAGATAGCGGATTTGATCGGGAAAGGCTTGTACTTTACCTGCTGTACCTGTGATAATCATTACAGCATTGAGTTTGCGGATTCCGATACAAACACAATGGAACGAAGCGGCAATCATTATATCTATAAAGTCGGCGTACGCGGAGCGAAGACGGCGGAGGATTTGATCAACCGGATTCTGGAAGCAACCAAAAATTCCTCGAACAAACCGGGAAATCCTCAGAATCATTATACGAAGCTGATGCGGGATGGCGATAGGCTGGTGGTTTACGACGACCGGAGACTGAGAGATCATGGCGTTGATACCGGATTTAAAAATTGGGAGAGTGCGCTTCCGGCCGGCGTTGATCCTGCGACGGTAGACGTAAGAGCGGAAAATTTCAGCAATGCAAACTCCGTAGTAGTGCCGAATCCATGGTCAAAACAGGGAATTATCGGACCGGGCGTTGCGCGGGCAAATCAGGTTTACGACCATACCGAATACGCGAATTTCCGCGATCAGGTTGCATTGCAGATCGGCGCGGATACGGGCAATCAAATGATCATTAAACTTCCGGCCATTTCCACAAAGATTCTTGGAATTTCAGATATCAGCCTTTTGACAGAGGATAAGGCGACAAATGCCATTGATATTTTTAAGGAAGCGGGCAACTATGTAAGCGCGGAGCGCAGCCGCATGGGCGCGTATCAGAACGGATTGGAGCATACGATCAAGAATCTGGATAATACCGTAGAAAATACGACAGCCGCGGAATCGCGCATTCGAGATACGGATATGGCGGAGATGACCATGGAGTATTTAAAAGATAATATTCTGTCTCAGTCCGGACAGGCGATGCTGGCGCAGGCGAACAGCAATACGGAGAGCGTGCTTACGTTTTTGCGGTAGGCGAACGGGAACGAGGAGCTTATGCTGACTTATCATTTGGAACATCGGGGCATTGATGCAAAGTATTATTATCTTTATAAAGAAATAAAAAAAGATATTGTTTCCGGCACGATCCAAAAGGGAGAAAAACTTCCGTCGAAGCGCGGTCTTGCCGAGCATCTCGGCGTAAGCCTGATTACGGTGGAAAATGCCTACCAGCTTCTGAAAGAGGAAGGGTACATCGAAGCGAGGGAGCGAAGCGGTTACTTCGTCTGCGCGATTCAGGCAATGGAGGTTCGGAAAGAGGAGGACCGGAAGCTTCAGATGCTCTCTTTGGAACAAAGCGATTGGACAAAGGAGCAGGAAAAGGACGCTCATTTTCAGTATTCCCTTTATTTTAAGACCGTCCGGAGCGTGATCTCGGAATACGGCAAGGAGCTGCTGCAGCGTTCGCCGAATGAAGGCTGCGCCATTTTGCGGAACAGCATTGCACGATATCTGCTGCGCTATCGGGGAATCTTTGCACAGCCGAGGCAGATCATTATCGGCTCCGGAGCGGAGCATTTATACGGTACGGTCGTGCGGATTCTGGGAAATGATAAAATTTACGGAATGGAAGATCCTTCCTATCCGCAGATACAGAAAGTATATGAAGGAACGGGAGCGGTCTGCGAAAAACTTTTGATGGGCAGCGACGGGATTAAAAGCAGCGATCTGCAGAAAACGAAAGCGGATATTCTGCATGTAACGCCGTTTCACAGCTATCCGTCCGGAGTGACGGCTACGATCGGAAAACGCTATGAATACCTGAAATGGGCAGGCGAGGGAGAGCGGTATATCGTGGAGGATGATTTTGACAGTGAATTTTTTATGCCGGGAAAACCGGTGGAAACGCTGTTTATGCTGGATAACAGCCAGTCCGTAATCTATATCAATACGTTTTCCAAAAGCCTGTTTCCCTCGATACGTATGGGATATATGATTTTGCCGGAGCGTCTGCTCGAACGCTATCAACAACGTTCCGGCGGTTTTTCATGCACCGTTCCGGTTCTGGAGCAGTATGCATTGGCGGAATTTATCGATCGCGGGCATTTTGAGCAGCACCTAAACCGGATTCGGAAGCAGCGCGGACGCGTCTGAAACGGAGGAGGCATTTCGGGTAAAAGTAAAAGAGACTCTGAAAGAGTCTCTTTTGAGGGGAGTATAAATAATTAATAAGAGGTATAACAATGAAAAGATTGCAATCTTTCCACGAACCTATTATATAGGACTTTTTAAAAAAAATCAATCATTAAAATGCATATTTTGAAAATTTTTTCAAATACTATTTCTGCAACCAAAAATTTAAACCGTTAAAAAATGGGAATTCCCAGGAAACGGAAATTTAGGAGGTAGAAAAATGGCTAGAAATATGGATAGCAAAAACGCAAAGGCTTCTAACAGTTCCAGTCAGAACAAAACATCCAATGCGTCCAACGCATCAAACGCATCCAACGCATCCAACGCGTCCAATGCATCAAACGCGTCAAACGCGTCCAACGCTTCGAACGCATCCAATGCGTCCAATGCATCGAACGCATCCAATGCATCCAATGCATCCAACTGCGGCAGATAGCCGGTAACGATTTGTGCAAAAACTGCATATAATGTGAAAAAACAGATTATAAGGAAGTTCTTTATAGTCTGTTTTTTCTGTTGGAGTATTATGACATTTCAGGCAATTTATCCCAAAGACATGGAAGAACTTGTAAAAAAAGAACATGCGCTGGTACTCGATACGCGTACCAGAGAGGAATATCAGAAGGGACATTGGCAGGGCGCCTCCAATTATCCGTATGATCTGGTAGAGCGGTGGGAAAAGACGCTTCCGGGCAACCGGCTTTTGATCCTGTATTGCGAGCATGGCGGAAGCAGTATGCAGCTTGCACGCAGACTGGGCTTGCAGGGATATCGGGTGGCGTCCGTAGTCGGCGGCTATCAGGAGATAAAAAAAGTTATGGAAAACTATTTAAAAAAGAAGCAGAATATGTGATACTATAAGAAGAATAGTCGAAACGGGAAGAAGAATGATGGAAACATATGAACTTGTGGCAGTGTGCCATTTTGGGTTGGAAGCTGTAACCAAACGTGAAATATGCGAGCTGGGATATGAGATCCGCAGAGTCGAGGACGGGAGAATTACATTTATCGGGGATGCAGGAGCCATCTGCAGAGCCAATGTCTTTCTTCGCAGCGCGGAGCGGGTGCTGCTTCAGGTAGGGCGTTTTTCGGCCAAAACATTTGACGAACTGTTTGAGGGGATCAAAGCGCTTCCCTGGGAGGAGTTTCTGCCGAAGGACGCAAAGTTTTGGGTTGCCAAAGCCTCCTCGATCAAGAGCCGGCTTTTTAGTCCGTCCGATATTCAGTCCATCGGGAAAAAAGCGATCGTGGAGCGGATGAAGCAGCACTACCATTTGGAATGGTTTCCGGAGGACGGAGCCTCTTATCCGATCCGCATCTTTCTGCTGAAGGATGAGGTCATGGTCACGCTGGATACGACGGGCGAGTCCTTACATAAACGGGGATACCGCACAATGGCGGGAAAAGCGCCGATTACGGAAACGCTGGCGGCGGCGCTGATTCTTCTAACCCCATGGAAAAAGGACCGGATTTTGGTGGATCCGTTTTGCGGAAGCGGCACTTTTTTAATCGAAGCGGCGCTGATCGCCGCCAATATCGCTCCGGGGATGAACCGCAGCTTTGCTTCGCAGCAGTGGAACGGCATGACCGGAAAAAGGCTCTGGGAGGAAACGGCGCAGGAGGCAAAAGACCGGCTGACACCGCTCCAAACGGCGGATATACAGGGGTATGACAAGGATGCGCAGGTAGTCCGGACGGCGCGGGAAAACGCGCAGCGCGCGGGCGTAGCGCAGATGATCCATTTTCAGCAGCGGGAGGTCAAGGATCTGCACCATCCGAAAAAATACGGTTTTATCATTACCAATCCGCCGTACGGGGAACGGCTGGAGGAAAAGGAAATGCTGCCGGAGCTGTATACGCAGTTGGGGGAGGCTTTTCGGGGACTGGACGCATGGTCGCTTTATATGATTACCGCCTATGAGGATGCGGAACGCTGGATCGGGCGGAAAGCGGATAAAAACCGGAAACTGTATAACGGCATGATAAAGACTTATTTTTATCAGTTTATGGGACCGAAGCCGCCGAAAAAAAGACCGGCTTGGCACAGCGATTGAGGTTTTTTACATGAAGAATTCAAAACGATATATTTTATTTGCGTGGTGTCTGGCGGCTGTCTTTCTGCTCCGGTTTTCCATTATGGGACTGGATCGGGCGGACATTGCAACCTTTCGGGGCGGAACGTTGAAACAATCCGTATGGAACCCGCTGATTGCAAACGATGTGAACGGCGGATTGCTGCGCGTAGTCATTGACAATAAAGAATACACAAATGAAAACGTACCCTTTTATATGGACGAAAACCGCAGTATTATGATACCTGTTTCCATTTTGCGCGATGCGTTCAACTGCAGCGCGCATATTTACGGGGGAACGGAGCTTCTGGTAGAAAAGCGCAGCAATACGGCGCATTTTTGGATGGATCAGCAGACGGCGGCTGCGGGAGAAGAGGAGGTTTCGCTGACCTCTGCGTTTACCAAAGTCGGGGACGAGTATTACGTCAGCTTAAACGATCTTTCCAAAATGATCGGATACGGGTATTCGTTTGACATTGCGGAAAATTCCGTCACAACGGCGGACACCTCGGAAAATACGACGGTCATTCCGACGCGCTATGACCTGCGCGAGCGCGGAAGGGTTTCCCAGATTCGCGATCAGGGTTCCTATGGGACATGCTGGGCGTTTGCGGCGACCAGCGCGCTGGAATCATCGCTGATGCCGGAACAAAATCTGCTTTTTTCCGTCGATCATATGACAATGAGCAATTCTTTTTCCGTCAATCAGTATGACGGAGGGGAATATACGATGGGAATGGCGTATCTGGCGGCATGGCAGGGACCGGTCTATGAAACGGACGATCCGTACGGGGACGGCGAAACGGACGGCAGCCTGAGTCCGGTCAAGCATGTTCAGGAAATGCGCATCATCGACGGAAAGGATTATGAATCCATTAAAGCGGCGGTATTTAAATACGGCGGAGTGCAGACTTCTTTGTACAGCACGTTAAACGGCAGCCAGAAAAGCTCTTCTTTTTACGATGCGAAAAATCATGCGTACTGCTATATCGGCACGCAGAAGCCGAATCACGACGTTGTGATTATCGGATGGGACGACAATTATCCCAAAGAAAACTTTTCCGTTCCGTTGGAGGGGGACGGCGCGTTTATCTGTCAGAATAGCTGGGGCAGCGGTTTTGGCGAAGACGGCGTATTTTATGTATCTTATTATGATACCAATATCGGCACCCACAATATTGTGTATACCCGAGTGGACGATACGGATAATTACAGCCATATTTACCAAAGCGATCTGTGCGGCTGGGTAGGAAAAATGGGTTATGAAAAAGAGGATATTTACGGAGCCAATGTATTTACCGCAGAGAGCGCGCAGAAAATTGCCGCCGCAGGGTTTTATGCGACCGGTTCCAATACGGAATATGAGGTATATATTGTACGTGATTTTAAGAATGTGTCTTCTTTGTTTGACAGAAAAAAAGTCGCGGAGGGCGTATTGGAGCAGGGCGGCTACTATACGGTGGATTTTTCGGAGCCGGTGGAGGTTTCGAAGGGAGAACGGTTTGCGGTTATGCTTTATCTAAGGACGCCGGGAGCGACGCACCCGATGGCGATCGAATACGATTCGGGGGAAAAGGCGCTGCGGAATGTGGATTTAGAGGATGGAGAAGGCTATATCAGCAACAACGGAATGAGATTTATTGACGTAAAGACAAAGCAGGACTGTAATCTTTGCATTAAAGCGTATGCGAATGACTGAATAACGGATGATGGATGAAAAAGTATTAAAATGGATAACGCCTTTTGTCGTCGTTATGACCGCAGCGGTATGTATCGGATTGCTGTTTTTTCCGAAGCTGCATGAATATTCGGTTTTGGCGGCGGAAAAACGTCTGCTGAGGGAACAGGCATATGCCCAATCCGATCATGCTTCGTTTGAGCAGGATCCGGAGGAAATCGTTGAGCAGACAGACGGCGGCAGGGATTCACAACTGAAAATCGAACTGCCCGACGGCATCACGCTGTCCGATCTGACCATTGAAAATCACTATCTGACGCGGGATGTTTTTATTCGGATTCCCCAAGCGCCGGACGACTATTTTTCCCGATATCGGGTACAGGGAAGCTGCGACCATATCTCGGCGATTTCTTATTATCAGGAGAAGGAAGACGGCGTGATCATACTGGGACTGGATCGTGTGTTTGAGCTGGAGGAGGATTACCAAAGCGGAAATCTTTACCTGAATTTTCTGGATCCGCACGAAGTATACGATAAGATCGTGGTAATCGACGCCGGTCATGGCGGACGAGCTTCGGGAGCGGCAAAAATCGGAATTTCCGAAAAAGATATCAATCTTGCCATCGTTTTGGAGTTAAAAGGGATTTTGGACGAAAATACGGAAAACATCGGCGTCTACTATACGCGGACGGACGACAGCAACCCGACGCTGGATCAGAGGGTGCAGCTGGCAAATGCCGTACAGGCGGATCTGTTTTTGAGCGTACATAACAATTCTACGGCAACGGGCAAGTTCTCCGGTATCAGCGGTACGGAGGTGCTGTTTGATGAAGCGGATGATTCGGAATTGTCCAGCAGGCGTCTGGCGCAGATCTGTCTGGACGAGGTAACGGATGCTCTGGGAAGCTCGAAACGGGGACTTTTGGAGGGCGATAATATTTATATCATACGCACCAGCGAGGTTCCGGTGGCTTTAATTGAAGTAGGCTTTATGACGAACCGAAAGGAGCTGGATGCGCTGACGTCGCCGGAGTATCAGAAACAGGCGGCTGAGGGCATCTATGCGGCAATCCTTCGGGCGTTTGAGGAAGGCTATTAAAATAAAAAAGACAAAAAGATTCAAAAAGGATAAAAGTATGAAAAAAATTATTTTTGCAACGGGAAATCAGGATAAGCTGCGGGAAATCCGCGAGATCATGGCGGATTATGAGGTTGAGATCATTTCCATGAAGGAGGCGGGGATCTGCGTCGATATCGTAGAAGACGGAAGCAGCTTTGAAGAAAACGCTGCGATTAAAGCGAAAGCGATTGCGGCATATACGGACGACATCGTACTGGCGGACGACTCCGGATTAGAGATCGATTATCTAAATAAAGAGCCGGGAATCTATTCCGCGCGCTATCTGGGCGAAGATACGCCATACAGCGTAAAAAATCAGGCGCTTTTGGACCGGCTTTCCGGCGTACCCAAAGAACAGCGGACGGCGCGCTTTGTATGCGCGATCGCGGCGGTTCTTCCAAATAAGGAGGTGCTGGTAACGCGGCAGACGATGGAAGGCTATATCGGAGAAAAGCCGGAAGGGGAAAACGGATTCGGGTATGATCCGATTTTTTATCTGGAAGAGTTCGGCTGTTCCTCCGCAG
>CANQCX010000056.1 GCA_947591115.1 uncultured Lachnospiraceae bacterium
TGTGATTGCACTTTTTCTGAATAAGGAAAGATTCCAGAAATGACAGATTGGTCGTGTGAATTTTATTCGGATCATAATAAATAAAAAGAGAACACCGCTTTGTGTTAAAGGATAAGAAAGGTGTTCTCTATGGTTAAAAAATTAATCTTTTAGCGCTGTGATTGGTACTACAAATACACCGTCCGGACGACGGTAGGCAGCGTTGCTCATGCCGCATATAACTGTTAGGACAGCAGGCGGCTTTCCTTTTGGATCTGCTTTAATCTGCTGTTTTATTTCAATGAGGGAAGATGCAGCAGCGTCAATCTGGCTGGCGCCCAGCTTGATTTCAAAAGCGCACCATTGTCCATCCGGCCTTTCGATTACCGCGTCAATTTCATGGTTTTTATAATCTTGATAATGATAAAAACTCGCGCCAAAGGATTCTGCGTAAATGCGTAGATCCCGCTCACAGAGGGATTCAAACAGGAACCCCAGTGTTTCCAGATCATGCAGGAGTCCGTCTGGCGAAGCTTTCAGGATGGCACAAGCCAGCGAGGGATCAACAAAATGCCGTTTTTCCGCCTGTTTAACACGTACAGAGGAACGAATGCCGGTGGAAAAAGGCGGTTGATTGTCTGTGATAAACAGCCGTTTAAAAATATCGAGGTATGCTGAAACTGTGGCAGGATCCATGTCTTCGTCATCGGTGGACTTAATATCCCGAATCAGGGTTTTGTTTGTCGCAGTTGTACTCTCATTTCTTGCCAGAGAGCGAAGTAGCAGCCGCATTTTGGACGTGTCTCGCTTCACTCTGTCCATTCGGTATACGTCATCCTCAAGGACGGCGTTTAGGTATTGTGCTGGAAGGAGTGCCGCCTGTGCGGCAGGCAGTCCCAAGTTTCCGGGCCAGCCGCCTCGGACGATGAGGTCGATCAGGGTTTTAAGGCTGACGTTACCGGTCATAACTGGCGTCATTTCTCCGCAGCAAAGTTTTTCCAGAGAGATCTTTCCGCTGGAATCTCCCGATTCGTAAAGTGTCATCGGACGCATCCGCAGTCGTGCAATCCTGCCTGCGCCGCTGTGAAGGATGCCTTTATGATTCGGCGTTGCAGAACCGGTAAGAATGAATTGGCCTTTCCGCTGTGTCTGGTCCACTCTGTACCGAACCGCATCCCATAAAGGCGGAACCTCTTGCCATTCATCAATCAGTCGTGGCATTTCGCCATCCAGTACCAGTTCCGGCGATAGCTCTGCCAATTGCCGGTTCTGAAAGTTTCCGGCAGGATCTCCAAGATAAATCTCGCTGTTACTGTGATGCGAAGCCGTCCATGTCTTGCCGCACCACTTAGGACCCTCAATACAGATCGCGCCAAAAGCAGAGAGATATTCTTCAACCAAGCGATCCAGAATCCGAGGCCGGTATTCTGCTCTTTTCATAGGTAGCCTCCTTATACATAGGGATATCTGGATATAGTATACCGCAATCCGTCAGATTTATCAATCTCAATCATCTAAATTGTAATGCCTTAATCCATCGAATTTTATAATCAGAACCATCTGAATTATTCTATTTCAATCCATCAGATTTTCAATCTTGTATCTGCAATTACGGTAACAATATTTTGTTTTGCCCTGCGCCTTCCTCCTCTTAGAACCGGTGTCCGCCGCCGCTATGTCCGCCACCGCCGCCACTGTGACCGCCGCTGCTGTGACCGCCACCGCCGCCGCTGTGACTGCCGCTGCTGCCGGAGCTTCTCGGACTGTACTGCTTGGTCTGGTGGTCATAGACGATCTGTGGATTGTTGAAACGGAAATTATGGTAAATACCGGAAAGAAGTTCGCCGGTACCGGCTTTTCGTTTTTTGGAAACAGCCATTACAATAAAATAAAGGATCAGCATTGCCAGAATAAACGCCAAAAGAGCGTTGCTGATATATTTCATTGGCTGCGCGATCCGTTTCCCCTCCAGCAGCGAATAGATTTGGTCAAATGCCTCATATGCGCAAGTGTAAAAATCGTCGTATGAAGCGTAGCCATAGACATTGTCCGTAATCGTATTGGCATAGGAGGAGGTCAGCTCTTTGCGGATGGAGCCTTTGGTATCAATATAGATTTCGCGCTGGTCCATATTGATTAAAAAGAGCGTTCCGTTGGAGCGGCCAAAATGTTCATCGGTATACGATTCTGCGTAGCGTCTGGTGCTGCTGTACGGATTGGAATCAATGGATGCAAAAGCGACATTGCCGTATTCGGTAATCGGCTTCATTTTTTCCAAAAGATCCTTCTCCTCCGAATCCGTCAAAAGATCCGCCTGATCATCGATTTGAGCCGTATATCCGGAAGCCTCGTTTGTATAGGCGGGCGCCGCCGAGAGGCAGTCCGTACATAAGAAGAAAATCGCCGGAAAGAACAATAAAATAGCTGTTATGTATTTTTTAAGCACGATCGTCACCTCCCTGTCGGTCAAATTGCGGAAGCTTGCGCGTTGACAAAAGATTGTATTGTCCAATGACATCCTTTACGGTAAAAAATACGGCGATCAGCGAGAGAATCACGCCTCCGTAAAAAAACAGATCGGAGGCCGGATTGAAAAAGGTCACGATTGCGCCGATGATAATTCCCACCAATCCGGTAATCATTCCAAGAATTCCTTTTCGTTCGGGAACCTGATCCAGCTTCCGGAAGCCAATCATACTGATAATAAATGCAGCGATCAAAATCAGGAGCCATAAAAAGCTGAAATGAAAATTGCTCATAAAATCAGGCAGCAGATTGGTAAATACGGAGCCGGAAAGGACGAACAAACCGACAAACTGGAAAAATAACGGTATCAGAACCATAAGCACGATCACAGTATGAAGGATGGACACTGCAGCAGCAGCCGATTTCGTTTTTTCCTTTTTTGAAATCCTTTTTGCATTGAGCAGCTGCAGCTTTTGAGGATCGGTTTTGGACAACAGGCCGCGATCGTCGTCTCCGCCTTCCTTTTTGGCAATCCGGCAGATCTCACAGGTGGAGATTAGAATGGTAAACAGTGAGATTACCGCAGTAATGGTCAGCAGCGTAGACGGAACGACGGTAAACAGCAGATTTAAAAGAATAAAAATCGGAACGGCAAGGATCAGCGAACCCAGCAGATATTTCCGAAGATCGATCGGAAGATCGACCGCCGCTTTTCCCGTTTGTCCGTTTACCGTTGCATAAGCGACGCGGTCGCCGTTCCGGTATGACAGAAACCAGACCGGAAACATGGATTGATCCGGAGTCTGGACAGTCGTATGCAAAGGATCCGAAGCCGCAGCCGAGAATTCTTCCGCGCCAAAGGAATAGGATTTGAGCACCGGCATCTTCTGGATCTGTTTTATGGATTCCTCATGAGCAATCGCCTCGGCCTCCTGCTGGTAAACGAAAGCGTCTACATCGGAAGTATCGGCATAGAACCCGCTTAAATAGGAAGGGGTAAACGCCTTCATTCCCTTGACGTCATACGGGGCGATAGCCTCGCTGATCGAATCGGAAAACGAGGAGGAGGCATCGTAGGACAACCCCTTGTAATAGGCGTCCAGATCTCCCTGTATGGAGTAATGGTCGGTAATGATATAGTCGCCGCGCCGATGCGTCTGCGAAGCCTTTAGATCGACGGCTCCCTTCTGCGTAATGTAAAAAGACCAGTACGGCATGTAAATTCCGCGGAAACCGTCGATGAACTGCGGATCCTTCAGCTCTTTTGGAGCAAAGATCGCATGCTTCATCAGATCGGAATACGCCTGTTTACAGTCCTCCTTTGTTTTTTGAAACGGAATAATGTAATTTGGCCGTTTTTCCTTACTGATGCGGCTGTAAAGAATCGTAGATGCACCGCAGAAGCTGCAGAAAGCGGCGGCGGTCTGGTCGGTGCTGATGATTTCCCCGCCGCACTGCGGACAGGTAAATACGGTAACTTCGTAATCGGTCGTTTCTTCGGCGTCTTTTGTTTTGTTCTCAAAGGAATAAGGATCCGCCTGTGAATGACAGTATTCGCATACTAATTGTTGGGAAGGAATATCAAATTTCAGATTCCCGCCGCAACTTGGACATTCAAACATAATAACCTCCTATTCTATAGAGTTTCTCTTCGTGTTTTAGAAGCGATTTTCCCAAAAAATTCCCTCCAAAGCGACGGATGAAGCAGGATCAGCACCGGAAACAGCTCCAGACGGCCTGCCAGCATATCAAACATCATCACATACTTAGACAGAGGGGAGAAAAATCCAAAATTTTGTGTCGGTCCGACTTTGGCAAGTCCGGGTCCAATATTGTTGATCAGTGTGGCAACCGTAGTAAAATTCGTTACCAGATCGTACCCCTCCAGCGAGATCAACAGGAGAGATATGACAAATACAAGAATAAACGTAATAAAATACACGTTTACGGAGCGCACGACCTCATGCGCGACCGGCTTTCCGTCCACTTTGATCTTTTTTACCCGTCTGGGATAAATATAAGAGGACAACTCCTTCCCGATCGTTTTAATGACCAGAACAAAACGGGAAACCTTCATTCCTCCTCCCGTACTTCCGGCGCATGCCCCGATAAACATCAGACACACAAGGATCGTCTTGGAGATGGTGTTCCATTGATCGAAATCAACCGTAGAAAAACCGGTGGAGGAAATAATGGAAGCAACCTGAAAGGCAGACTGCGTCAGCGCCTCAAAGCCGTTTTGGACGGTGCTTAAAATATTGAAAAAGATTACGCATGACGCGGCAAAAATCGTAAGCAGGTAATAGCGTACCTCTTCCATAGACAACGCGCTTTTGAACTGCCCGAAAAACAGCAGGAAATACGCGTTAAAATTGATGCCGAATAAGATCATAAAAATCGTCACAACCCACTGGATATACGGCGAATAGCCGGCAATGCTGTTGTTGTAGATCCCGAAGCCGCCGGTTCCGGCAGTTCCGAAAGAAGTAACGACCGCGTCGAAAAGCGGCATGCGGCCGAGCAGCAAAAGCAGCATCTGAACAACGGTCATGCCGATGTAAATAATATAAAGGATGCGCGCCGTATGGCGTACCTTTGGCACCAGCTTTCCGACGGAAGGACCGGTGCTTTCCGCACGCATGAGGTTGATGTTGGAACCGCCGGTCAGAGGAATGATGGCAAGCAAAAAGACAAGGATTCCCATTCCGCCGATCCAGTGGGTAAAGCTGCGCCAGAAAAGCATACCGCGGGAAAGCGCCTCTACGTCGCTTAAAATACTCGCTCCGGTAGTGGTAAAACCGGAAATGGTTTCAAACAATGCATCGGTAAAGCTTGGAATCTCGCCGGACAGGTAAAAAGGCAGACAGCCCAGCAGACTGAGTACGATCCAGCCTAAGGAGGTGGTTACGCAGCCTTCTTTGAGATAAAAAATAGTGCGGTCCGGTTTTCGGTGGCTGAGAAGAAAACCAAGCGCTGCTCCGATGCATGAAGTGATCAGAAAATAAATCCAGTT
Source organism: uncultured Lachnospiraceae bacterium (assembly GCA_947591115.1). Taxonomy (GTDB): domain Bacteria; phylum Bacillota; class Clostridia; order Lachnospirales; family Lachnospiraceae; genus Roseburia. The sequence continues at coordinate 5,459 of CANQCX010000056.1, forward strand.
TGATTCCCCGTACAGGACGGAAACGAGACAGGGAAGCAGTAAAAGGATCGCCTCTATTTTCAGTATATATCCTAAGAGGTATCGGATGATTGAAACATTCATTTCAGAAGCCTCCCCCGTTAGTTTAAAATATCCTGAATGTCGTTAAAACCCGTATGCGTGGTTACGATCATGACATTGTCGCCCTTTTGGATGCAGTCCCTCCCGCTTGGGATAATGATATTTCCCATCCGGCAGATGAACGCTACCAGAAGATTTTTTTTCAGGTCCAGCTCCATCAGAGGTTTATTGGTTACTGCGGATTCTTTATAAACCTGAAACTCGATGGCCTCTACGGCGGAGTTAAACATATGGTAAAGCGTTTCGATATTGCTGTCTTTGGAGGCGGTTCTCGCCCGCACGTACGCAATGATCGCTTCGGAAGTAATATATTTCGGATAGATGACGCTGCCCAGATCCAGATTGTCAATGATGCCGGTAAAAGTGATCCGGTTGATCTTGGTAATGACCTTTGCATGGGAAACCTGTTTCGCAAACAGAGTCAGCATGATATTTTCCTCGTCAATTCCGGTCAGGGGAACAAACGCTTCCGCATCCTGAATGCCTACTTCCTTGAGCAGCTCCTGATTCGTACCGTCGCCGTTGATGACGACCGCCTTTGGCAGAAGCGCGCTCAGCTCGTCGCAGCGCACCGGATCGCTTTCAATGATCTTTACGAAAATATTGTTGCGTAAAAGCAGGGAGGCCAGATAATAAGTCGCTTTTCCGCCTCCGATGATCAGGCAGTTTTTAACCTGCTTGGTCTGAAAACCGATGTGCTTTAAAAAATCCTTTCCGTCTTTTCGGGTAGCAACAAACGAAATGATATCGCCGCTTGCCAAACGGAAGTTTCCGGATGGGATATGCACCTCGCCGCCGCGCTCGACGGCGCAGATCAGAATATCGTTTGTAATATGGCGTCCCAGATGGGAGATGGTCATATCGCAAAGCATATTTCCGTCCGGAATTTTAAATTTAACCAGCTCCGCTTGTCCATGTGCAAAGGAATTGACCTCCAGCGCCGTCGGAAGATACAGGATCCGCGCGGCCTCTCTTGCAGCCTCCAACTCCGGATTGATGATCATGGCAAGTCCGAGTTTTTCCCGCAGATAACCGACCTCCTTGCTGTAGTCCGGAGTGCGGACTCTTGCGATCGCGGCGCAGTTTCCGACGCGCTTTGCGATTGTGCAGCACAAAAGATTCAGTTCGTCCGAGTCGGTTACGGCAATGATAAGATCGGCTTTGTCGATACCGGCCTCTTTTTGCACGCTGTAGCTGGCTCCGTTGCCTACAATCCCGAGAACGTCGTACAAGCTGGAAATTTCCTGAATTTTATCGGCGTTCTTATCCAGAATGGTAATGTCATGTCCCTCTTTGCTTAATTGTTCAATAAGTGTTACCCCGACCTTTCCGCAGCCGACAATGATAATCTGCAGTCCGGCGGGAGAAGTTTGATTGATTTGTCGCATAGATAGCCTCCGTCTCTTATCATAAGCAAAAGTATTATAGCACATTCTCTTATGGATAAAAAGTTTTTTCTTATTTTTGCGGTTTTGGGCGGTTTATGCTATACTCAGGCAGTAGATGCAGATATACGGCGGAGAGGGAAGCTATGGATTACGGAAAGATTTTAAAATTTAAAGGAACGTGGAGAAATTATCAGGCGCGCGTACTTGCCAACGCCCAGAAATATATTCGGGACGGACGCATTCATATTGTGGCGGCGCCCGGCTCGGGAAAAACAACGCTTGGGATCGAGCTGATCGCCCGCAGCAAAGAACCGGCGCTGGTGCTTGTCCCGTCGATCGCGATACGGGAGCAGTGGGCGCAGAGGATTGAGGAAGGCTTTTTGTGCGAAGGACTTCAGGCGGGCGACTATATTTCGCAGGATCTGAAAAATCCAAAATGCATTACGATCGCGACCTACCAGTCGCTGCACAGCGCCATGAACCGGTATCGGGGAATGCTTCAGGAGGAGGCGGAGGCGTCGGACGAGCAGCGGACGGAAGAGGTGGATTATTCGGGGTTTGACATCATTGCAGAGATCAAAGCCTCCGGAATCGGCCTGTTTTGTCTGGACGAGTGCCATCATCTGCGCAGCGAATGGTGGAAGGCGCTGGAAGAATTAAAGGCGGCGGCGGGAAATCTGAAGGTAATCGCGTTGACGGCGACTCCGCCGTATGACTCCACTCCGGCGCTCTGGAAACGTTATATGGACATGTGCGGGGAAATTGACGAAGAAATCGAGGTTCCGGAGCTGGTCAAAGAGGGCAGCCTTTGTCCGCATCAGGATTTTGTCTATTTTAACTATCCGACCGAGGAGGAAACGCAGGAAATCGAAAAGTTCCGGTCGAGAAGCAAAAAAATGCAGCAGAAGCTGCTGTGGGAAGACAAAGAATTTCTGGCTGCGCTGCAGACGCATGGCGGATTAAACGGCTCTTTGAGCGAGGAACAATTGCTGGAGTCTCCGGACGGCTTGATGGCGCTTTTGGTTTTTCTTCAGGCAAGAAATATCCCGTTTCCTACCCGTCTGCAGCAGCTTCTGGGAACGAAACGCCTTCCATCCATGAGTGAAAAATGGATGGAGCGTCTGCTTCAGGACTTTTTATATGATAATCCGGAAGCGTATTCCGTCGCAAAGGAATATCGGGAACAGTTGATCGGAACGCTCAAATCGGAAGGCCTGATCGAAAAGAGAAAAGTAACCTTCTGCGCCAGCGATGCTGTAGAAAAACTTTTGACCAATTCCAAAGGCAAATGCCGCAGCATTCAGGCGATCGCAGAGCGGGAATATGCGGCCGGCGGAAAAGAACTGCGGATGCTGATCCTGACGGATTATATCCGCAAGGAATATGAAAAAGCGGTCGGGGTTTTGGAAAGCGACGTGCTTGCGCTCGGCGTTCTGCCGTTTTTTGAACAACTGAGGCGTATCGCGGCAGCCAAAAACGCGCAGGAGCAATTCCGGCTGGGCGTATTGTGCGGTACTATGGTCATTATTCCGGCGGAGGCAAAAGAAGCGCTTCTGGCGGCAGCAGGAGAAAAAGCCGGAATTGTTTTTTCCGGAGTCGGAAATCTTCCGGAAAACGATTACGTAAAAGTAACCGCTTCCGGCGACAGCCATTTTTTGACGGCTGCGGTAACGGAGATTTTTTCTCAGGGACATATGCAGATTCTGATCGGAACCAAATCGCTGCTGGGCGAGGGATGGGATTCCCCATGTATCAATTCCCTGATACTTGCCAGCTTTGTCGGCTCCTTTATGCTGAGCAATCAGATGAGGGGGCGCGCGATTCGGGTGTGGAACCAAAATCCGGAAAAAACCAGTAATATCTGGCACTTGGTTTGCTTTGATCCCGAGCGGGACGAAGAAAATAAAAGCGAGGACTATGAACTGCTGGAACGCCGGATGGAGCATTTTGTGGGACTGCATTATACGCAGGACGTCATTGAGAGCGGAATGGAGCGGCTGTCCATTATCCGGCCTCCGTTTCATAAAAAGAACGTCGATCTGATGAACCGGCAGATGCTGGAGCTTTCCGAGCAGAGAGATACGCTGCGGCAGCGCTGGGAAAACGCGCTGGTCAAGTCCCGCAGAATGGAGCTGGCAGAGGAAACGGAGGTTCCGGAGATACAGGTTTCGAAAGTGGTTTTGGAGAATTCTTTGCGCGGTCTGGCAGCGGCAGCCGCCGGCATGGTAGTTTTTGGAATAGCCGCCATTCTTTGCTCCGGCAAAATCCTCGGAGCTGTATTTGGAGCGCTGGCGTTTGGTATGCTTGTCATGGGAGTGACAAAGCTGCCCAAGATCTTGTGGCTGAGGACGGCGGAAAAGCGTTTAAAGGCTTACGGAAACGGAATACGCGAGGCGCTTTTGCGCCGGCAGCTTTTAGAGAGCAAAAACAGCAGGGTTATGACAGAAGCGGAGTCGCCGGGCTGCCAGAGTATTTATCTGGAAGGAGGCAGCGCGCGCGATAAAACCTTGTTTGCCCAATGCACAGCGGAGTTTTTCGGTCCTGTGGAGCAGCAGCGTTATTTACTGACTGCAAAGAAAAAACAAAAAGGTTCGGGAAGCTGCTATTGCGTTCCGGAATGCTTTGCAAAACGAAAAGAGGATGCGGAGAGCTTTTATCAGTGCATGAAACCCGTAATGGGAGAATACCGGCTGGTATATACCCGAAATGAAAGCGGAAGACAGGTTTTGTTAAAAGAACGTATGCGCTCGCTGGCAGAACAGCGCGGAAAAAGAAACGGCGGCAGACGCAAACGCTTAAAATAAAAGAGGGTGTCCCGACAGTCATTGAAAATGACTACAGGGACGCCCCCTTTTTTGACCTAAAAAACGTTGTATGTTTGATTATTCCGCTCTTGCCATAGCTTCCTCGAAATCTTTGGTACCCTTCCAGATTTCGTTC
>CANQCX010000057.1 GCA_947591115.1 uncultured Lachnospiraceae bacterium
ACATACGCCTGATGCCCCATATCCGTCTGTTTTTTGATAAAGGAATAGGCTTTTTCCCGAGCGTTTGTTCCTACCACGCAGTTTTTGACGGGCAGCCGCTTTGCCGGAACCTCGTCAATGACGGAAATATCCATATCGCCGTACAAAATAATGGCGAGCGTACGCGGAATCGGAGTTGCGCTCATAACAAGAATATGCGGCGTTTTCCCTTTTTCCGAAAACAGATCCCGCTGCTGTACGCCAAACCGGTGCTGCTCGTCCGTAATGACAAGCGCAAGGTTGGAATAGACGGCTTTTTCCTGAATCAGCGCGTGCGTCCCGACGATCATGGCATCGGGATGGGCAAGCAGTTTTTCATAAGCCTCCCTTTTTTGCTTTTGCGTCATGGAGCCGGTAAGAAGGATGACGTCCGCCGTCAGTTCAAACTGCCGGCACAACGCCTGATACGTTTCGTAGTGCTGTCTGGCAAGCACCTCCGTAGGCGCCATGATCGCAGACTGATAGCCGCTGTGGGAACACCATGCCATCATCAAAAAGGCGACGATCGTCTTTCCGGAGCCGACATCGCCCTGAATCAGGCGCTGCATAACGTATGGACCCGCCATATCCGCTTTAATCTCTTCCAATGCCCGTTTCTGCGCGCCGGTCAGCTCATAGGGCAGCCGTTTGACCAGCTTCTCCACAAAACCGTCGTTTTTGGGCGGATAAGGATTGGCGATTTTCTGCTGCCTTGTTTTGTGATACTGCATTCCCATGACAAACAGGAAAAATTCATCGAATACCAGACGTTTCCGCGCAGTAATCAGCGTTTCCATCGAATCCGGAAAATGAATCTGCTTAATCGCGTAATTATATTCGCACAAAGACCTTTTTTTCCGTACGGATGAGGGCAGATAGTCCCAAAAGAGCGTCTCGTCGTCAAGCGCCTGACGTATGGTTTTCTGCATCAGATTGTTCGTGATCTTGGCTGTCAGGGAATAGACCGGAAGAAAACAAAGCTCCATGCTCCGGTACTGCTCGGGCGTATAGACGACCGGCTGCTCCATGCAAAACCGGCTGCCCTTTTTTACCAGACGTCCATAAAAGACGTAGGATTTTCCCAGCGTCAGGCTTTTTTTGATATAGGGCATCCGGTACCATGTCAACTGCACCGTATCCGCCGAATCACCGATATTTAAAACAGTGACCGGAATGCGCCCCTGTTTTTGGAGCGGGGTGCGCGTAATCGCCGCCAGAAACGCATGGCTTCCCTCCTCCAGCGGCTCCTGAAGCGGAAACGAAACGGCAGCCGGATATTGAATATACGTACGGGGAAAATGAAGGAGTATATCACCTACGGTGTATACTCCCATTTTTTCAAAAGCTTCTTTCGTTTTTGCACCAATTCCCTTGATTTCGGTTATTTCCGAATTACGGTTCATAGATGAAAACTCCTTTATTCAACGGAAACCACATAGTAGTAGATCGGCTGTCCGCCGTTATTGACCTCGACCTCCAGCTCCGGATGCTTCGCTGCAATTTCCTCCGACAGCTCCTCCGCCTCTTCTTCGGTCATCTCCGCGCCGTAATAAATGCTGACGATCGCAGAATCTTCATCGATCATTTCGTCGATCATTTCCAGCGTCACTGCTTTTAAATCCTTTCCAACCGAAAGAATGGACTTGTCGCCGATTCCCATATAATCGTCCTGCCGGATCGTTTTTCCGTCGATCTCCGTATCGCGTACGGCATAGGTAACCTGTCCCGTTTTTACCATATCGATTTCTTCGAGCATGGTTTTTTGGTTTTCCTCCGGCGAATAATCCGGAATAAAGTTTACAAGCGCCGTAATCCCCTGAGGGATCGTTTTGGTCGGGATTACGATGATCTCCTTGTCCTCCGCCAGCGAGGCCGCCTGATTCGCCGCAAGAATGATATTTTTATTGTTCGGAAGAATAAATACATGATCGGCATTGACATGGTCGATCGCTTCAAGAATATCTTCCGTACTTGGGTTCATGGTCTGGCCGCCTTCAATGATATAATCGACGCCCAATCCCTTAAAGATTCCGTTTAAGCCTTCGCCGATGGAAACGGCAATAAATCCCATCTCTTTCTGCGGCTGCTGCTCTTCTTCTGCGGCTGCCGCCGGTTCTTGGCCCGCGGCTTCCTCCTTTTGCTGCGCAGCGATCTTTTCCGCATCTTTAATGAGTTTTTCCTGATGCTCCTCGCGCATATTGTCGATCTTAATCTTGCTTAAAGAGCCATGTGTGAGTGCTTTCTGGATCGCAAGTCCCGGATCATTCGTATGTACGTGGGTTTTTACGATCTCGTCGTCGGCAACTACTACGATGGAATCTCCGATCGACTCCAAATAACCCTTGTACTCGATTTCTTCTTTATCCGTCAGCGGCTTATTCAGCACAATGATAAACTCTGTGCAATAGCCGAATTTGATCTCCGCTTCCGTCTGTGCGGAAATCTTTACGAATCCTGCAGCGGAGGTCTCGCCCTCGATGGAATAGTCGATCTCCTTTCCAAGCAGGGAATCATAAGCGCCCTTCAGCACCTGCATCAGTCCCTGTCCGCCGGAATCCACTACGCCCGCCTGTTTTAAAACCGGAAGCATATCCGGCGTCCGGTCCAGAACGCGGTCCGCCTCTTTGATGATCTCTCCGCAGAAATAAATGAGGTCGTCCGTTTCGCCTAAAAGCTCTTCCGCCTTTTTCGCCGCGCCCTTTGCAACGGTAAGGATTGTCCCCTCCTTCGGCTTCATAACCGCTTTATAAGCCGTTTCTACCGCTCTTTGGAAGGCTTCGCATAAAATACCGACATCCAACTCGTCATAGGAGCCGATTACTTTGCAGAATCCACGAAACAACTGGGATAAGATAACGCCGGAATTTCCTCTTGCACCGCGCAGGGAGCCGGAAGAGATCGCTTTTGCGAGCTGGGACATCGTCGGATTCCCCAGTGCATAAACTTCTTTGGCCGCAGACATGATCGTCATGGACATATTGGTTCCCGTATCGCCGTCCGGCACCGGAAAAACATTCAGCTCATTGATCCATTCCTTTTTTGCATCCAGATTTTTTGCTCCGGCAAGGAACATCTTTGATAAAATTTGTGCATTTATACTTGTGATCTCCAATTTTGTTATCCTCCTTAATCAATCACACGTACGCCTTCGACGTATATATTGATTTTTTTAATCTGCATACCGGTAAACGATTCTACTTTGTATTTTACCGTTTCGATCAGATTGTCCGAAACCGTACTGATGCTGACGCCGTAGGAAACAATGACATGAAAATTGATCGTGATCTGATTCGTCTCGTCAACCAAAACCTTGATGCCATGCGTCAGATAATCCCTTTTGAGCAGTTTTACCAAGCCATCCTTCATATTTACTGCCGCCATTCCTACAATACCAAAGCATTCTACCGCAACCGAACCTGCGTAGGTAGCAATGACATCGTTATCAATAACGATCTTCCCGTATTTGGTATCCATTTGTCCCTTCATAATTTTCCCTCCATGAAATTCTGACGTAGATATAGATATTATACCCATTTTTATGCAAAAAGCAAATAATCTGTATGATTATTTCATTTTTTTATATTTTCTCCTTGCATTATAAAATCAAATCTGCTAGAATATCAGTGTTGCGGACGCGGATACACGTTCCGGTTTAGAATAATGCAAGGAGGTGCAATATCATGGCAAAATGTGCAGTATGTGAAAAAGGCGTTCATTTTGGAAACAAGGTAAGCCATTCTCATAGAAGATCCAATAAGATCTGGAAATCAAACATTAAACGTGTAAGTTGTAAAGTCAACGGAGTACCGCAGAAATTATACGTTTGTACTTCCTGTCTGAGATCCGGTAAAGTTGAGAGAGCTTAAAACGCTGATAGTGATTGAGAACCGTCGATTGGGACGGTTCTTTTTTTCTGTCATGTTTTGTGTCATGGGAAATCCGCCGGATTTCCATGACATTAAAATCTGCCGCTGAAAAGCAGCGCAGGCTGCTATTTGCAGCTAAAAATATAATAACTGAGCAGCAGACACGCCGCTATGAGCAGGATTCCCCACCACTCATTGGAAAGAACCAGCATTACCAACATTCCCATTGCAAACCAGAACAGCGTATATCCCAGAATCCGTTTCATATCGGCTCCCAAAAAAGGCATATATTACTAATAATATATGCCCCGAAGCCAAAACAATGCTTATTGCGTTACGGATTTAGACAGCATATCCTCCATTTCGGACGCGGCCTCCTGTTTTGCGGAATCCGTATCTTCCGATGAAGCGGAGCTGTCCTTTGAAGTAAATTTGTTCACAAAATCCGGAACCATATCCAAGACTTTTGTCAATCCGTCCTGATTCTTGACATTGACCAGCTTGGTCGTGCCGTTTTGGATGACAAGAACGGCGCTCGGCATGATCTTTCCGCCCATACCGCCCGCTCCGTTATTTTTCTTTTCCTGTGCAAATGCGCCGGCGGCAACGCCGAAGGAAACATCGACCAGCGGAAGGATAATGGTATCGCCGATATGGATCGCATCGCCGACGACCGTTTTTGTGGTAATGAAACTGTCCATTCCTTTGAACAAAGACTCCACTGTGTTGTTAAATGAATTATCTGCCATTTTGTAAATCCTCCTGTTTGTTTATTCGTTTTTAATTTATATGTTTTCGGCTGACTGCCGGAGTTTACGGTAAAGCCGCCGGCAGTTTCGGTCTTTGAGGATCCTGATCAGAATCCCTGCCGGACAAAACAGAAATAAATGACCGGATAAATGCGCTTCTCCTTTTACATAAGCAGCATCCGCCGTAAAATCCGGCGTCAGAACCCATTGATTCCGATACGCATAAGGAAACATCGCGATCACGCCGAGCGCCTGTCCCGTTCTGTCCGGAGCGCCGGCGGAAAAGCGCGCCGAAATTTTGCAGCGCGACGGCAGCAGCCGTTTGAGTAAGTAGAAAAGTTCTTTTTTCAGGTGGCGCGCAGCCGCCTGATTTTGTTCGTCCCGAATCAGTTCAAGCACTTTGGAAACAGCCGCTCGGATCGTATCTATCATGCCCCATATCCGGTCATTGATACCTCGTATCCGCTCAATCATCCCCCGTATCCGGTCCATGATATTTTCCCGCGGTTCTTCGGCTTTTTCCCAGTCCTCCGGTTCGTCAAAGTCTTCCGGTTCAACAACGTCTTCCGGTTTAACAAAATCTTCCGGTTCAACAACGTCTTCCGGTTCTGCCCCGACGGTTTTTTTATCGGGCGGCTCCTTTATCTGCTCTTTTTCCGCCGCCTCTTCCAGCTGCGAGAGAAACCGGCTGTCTTCCGCCGCTTCCTCCAGATCGCTTTCTAATGTTTCTTCGGCTTCTTGCGCATCCTGACGGAACAGCCGCTTTCGGAAGCCAAACAGCCTCAGATCGACGGATAGCTGCTCCTTCTCAAAGCGCACATGCAGACTGATCAGCCGAAGCAGCCATGAAACGCGCACTTTTAGATGAATTTCCTCCTCGTAAAAGCCATCGGCGCGATAGGTAACCGGAACGAACAACAGCAGTCCGATGATCACGATCAGCAGCAGAAACAAAACCAAAACAATCCACCCAAGAACTTTTAATACGGTAAGAAGGATCGTCATGTGTTTTCCCTCCGATTCTCTTTCAGATATCGATATACGTCAACATCTCCGGTATTCCGGTAGGTTTCCTCGATGATCCTTTGTACGACCTCTACGGCCTCCTCGTAATCGCCCGCCAGACCGAGAATCCTTAAATGGTCCTTCGGATAGGCCTTCTGCCGCAGTTCACGCGCCGGAATGATATCCAGCAGGTTGTCCGGATTCGAAGCAAACGTGATCACGCGAACATGGATCGGGATCATTCCCGTATTGTGGCTGATCTTCCATTTGAGCTTCTTTGCTTTCTTTGCAATGGAATCGCCTACGTACAGTTTGTCATACCATTTCATACAAAAACCTCAAAAAAGCAGTTTTAGGAAACTGCTTTAATAATATTTGCGGCTGCCCCACAGATTGCTTTTTTTCAGATCCAGATACTCGCCGTAAGCCTTTTCCAGAATCTGCTTTTCGTTCGCAAATTTCAACAGATGATATGCTTCATGATACTTATAAAATCCGGAATCTACAAAAAATTCTTCTCTTTGCGGCTTGCTATAATAACTCTCGCCCATCATCAGATACCAGTGAACTTCCTTTTCCACCGTATCTTCCGGTACGGTAAACGAATAACGGCTTTTCCCGATATACTGAATAATGGTGGCTGTCGCTCCGGTCTCCTCTTTTACCTCCCGAATCGCGGTAGCTTTAAAATCTTCCCCATCCTCTACCGTTCCTTTGGGAAGCACCCAGCCCTCGTATTTATTCTTATAATTTTTATATAAGAGCAAAATCTTTCCACGAAAAATTACCACACCGCCACAACTCGTTGCCTCAATCATTGCAATCCCTCCTATAGTGTGGTTGCCATCCTTAGGACTAAGTATACTCTAGTTTCGCGCGATATGCAAGAAAACCTTGCTCTTACCGGTAATACACGTCAAACACCTTTTTGGCGATCGGAACGGCATAGGTGCTTCCATAGCCGGAATCCTCCACAATGACCGCAATGGCAATGTCGTTTTTCCCTTCTTTCTGCGCATAGCCCACAAACCACGCATTTGTCTCGTCTGTGGAATCCGATACCTGTGCGCTTCCGGTCTTTCCGTACGCCGTATAGGACTGCCCGTTTAACTTTCCGGCAGTTCCCTCCTCTACCGCCGCACGCATATAATCCTGCAAAAGCGCGGCTTCGTCCTTCGAAAGCAGCGCCCCATACTCCTTCGGCTGATTGCTTTCTACAAGCACACCCTTGTAATTTTCCACATGATCCGCCAGATACGGCGTCATCAAAACGCCGTCATTGGCAATGGCGCTGGTAACCAGAAGCATATGCAGCGGAGAAACCAGCGTTTTTCCCTGTCCGATACCGGTTTCCATGATCATGGAATTGGAATTTCCGGAAGAAATCGATATGCTGCTGACGCCTGACTCCAATGCGATCGGAAGCTCTCTGCGGAACAGCAGCGAATCGCATAACGAACGGAACTGCTCCTGATCGAGCGACAAGGACAGATTGGCATAGCTGCTGTTGCAGGAATTGGCAAAGGATGCGCGCAGATCCTCCGTACCATGTATTTCATTTCCCGCACAGTGGATCGTCTGTCCTTCATATTCATATTCCCCGCTGCAGGTAAACGAATAATCGTCCTGCGTCCCTTTATGCTCCCGATAATATTCCAGCGTCGTAAAGATCTTAAAGACCGAACCCGGCGCATACTGCCCCTGCGTAGCGCGGTTAAACAGCACCGTACTGCCTTCTTGATTGATCTCCTCCCAATTTTGCGAAACCGTATTCGGATCGTAGTCCGGTTTGGAAACCATCGCAAGGATCTTTCCTGTTTCCGGCTCCATGACTACTACGGCTCCGTCATAGCCGCCCAGCGCTTCGTATGCGGCGGACTGCAGTTCATAATCCAGCGTGGTAACAAGATTGTCGCCGATGTTTTTTTCATCGCTTAGATCATTGGCAAACTGCTCCAGAAAAAAGGCATGGGAACGGAGCAGGGAAAAATTGTACTGGTTTTCCAGTCCGGACTTCCCGTTTACCGCATATCCCGCCACATGGGCAAACAGCCGCCCGTACGGGTACTCCCGCGTCTCGGTTTTGTCTTCTGCGACCGTCGTTTTGGCGATCACATGACCGTCTGCGGTGCGGATTTCCCCGCGTATCACATGCTCGGAAAAAAGATTCTGGCGCGAATTATAGGGACTGTTGATAAACCTCTCGCTTTTTACGACCTGAAAATACACCAGATACGCCATCATCGCAAGAAACAAAATGAAAAACACATAGGCGACAACGGTAAATTCCCGATTCACAGGAGATTTTTTTTTCTTATTGTGCGCGTTTTTTTGTTTTTCCATTCTTTTTTATTTCCTTTCCGTCTTTGTACTGCGCATTTTCATAGGACTGTTTTGGCAAAGCCGCCGGCATCTGATAAAGTCCCTGAATGATCCCGAACAAGATCATCGTCGATAACAGGGAGCTTCCGCCGTAGCTGACCAGCGGCAGGGTAACTCCGGTGGACGGGATAAATTTGATCGCCCCTCCGATGGTCAGAAATACCTGCATGGCATATATGGTTCCAAGTCCCAGCGCCACCAGCTTATAAAACGGATCGCTCATACGCATGGCAATGTTGATAAACATTAAAAAGCAGCTCAGGCAGACCATGATCAAACAGAGCGCAAAAACGATCCCCAGCTCCTCCGCGATCGCCGAAAATATAAAGTCTTTTTCCACCACCGGAATTTTATTGGGCATCCCCTGATTCATGCCCAGACCAAACCATCCTCCGGTGCCGATTGCAAACAAGGACTGGCTGACCTGAAATCCTGCGTTTTCATATACGCTCAACGGGTTCTTCCACGCAGCCACCCGCTCTTTGACATGGGAAAACAAGCGGTACCCGACTGCGGAGGCGGCGATCATTCCTCCCAAGCCCCCGATAAAATACGCCGGTTTTTTGGTCGCCGCATAAATCATGACCAGATAGGCGACAAAATACAAAAGCGCGCCGCCCAGATCCCTCGACGCTACCAGAAGAAGGACAAAAACGGCTGCGATCACGCTGGTCAGGACGACCTGACGCAGATTGTGTTTTTGATACAGCATCGACGCGATAAAAAATACAAAAAGGATCTTTACAAATTCCGACATCTGGATGGAAATCCCTCCAATGGAAATGGAAAGCTTCGCGCCGCGGCTGGTTTTTCCGACCAACGCAACAATGGCAAGCGCCGCGATTCCGGCCAGCGCATAAAACCACGTCAGCCTCCGGAAATTTCCTTTATTCTGCAAAAAAACAGGAATGATCAGCGCCGCCGCCGTTCCCGCTGTCAGATAAAAAAACTGGCGGAGGGAACGTGCGAACGAAAGGCGCGTCAATACGATAAAGCCAATGCACAAAAGCATACACATGTTGTTTAACAAAAGCTGCGATGCATTCCGGTACAAAAAATGATACAACAGGAAAATGGCGGAGATCAAAACCACCTGCATCAGATAAAAGCCGATCATCTGGACATTCTGCGTCGTAAGGTACAATACCAGATAGGCATCCAGATGTATGGCGTACAAAAGAATCCTTTGGGTACGGTAGATCCGTATCTGTTTTGCCGACTGCTCCTTATAGCGAAAAACGGAAAAACACTGGTAGGTATACAGCAAAAACAGAAAAATCATAAGATATTTAGAGGCTTCTACGATCAAATGCACCATGTTTTATTCTACTCCCCGTTTATAATGTCCGTTGGTGTAAGCGTTCTGCAGCTCCTTCGGAAGCTGCTTTTGTTTCCCTGTCCAAAATCCGGCAAACAGCCGGCAGATCTTACGGACTTCTTCTGCGCTCTCTACGGTAAAATGCAGACGAAAATCCGGAATATGAGCCGCTTTTATCTCTTCCAAATGGGAAAACAAAAGCGTCGGAAGGGAATTGTATATTACATTATAGCATTCCCTGCAGCAGTTTCTTACCGGAAATTCTTTTCCGTAGCGGTCTTTTAACCGCAGCCAGCCTGTTTTTTTGCTGCAGGAGGCAGCATTTTTCCGCACGCACTGGGCGGAAACCATCAGCGGATAATATCCGTACAGGATCATCTCGCTAAAGGTATTGTCACGTTTTGAAAGCTCTTTTTGGTTGAGCTCGAGCGGTACGGTATCTCTCCAGATTCCCAGCCGCCGGAACGCCAAAACCGCTTCCCTGTTGTACGTATAGAGGTTATGGTCTATGACTATGGGAAGCTGCGGAAACTGGCTGCGTACAAACCATAATGC
>CANQCX010000058.1 GCA_947591115.1 uncultured Lachnospiraceae bacterium
AGGAGGCGGCGGATGCGCCTGCGCGTTATAACGGGCGGCTGAAGTGGAAAATCATTGGGAAAAACCAAAATGATGATAAAGATACCCTGTTTTATGTGGATTTGGAAACCGGAGCGGTAGCCAGCAGATTCAAGCCGGAGTATGGAGAATAAGTATGGAAAATCGAAGGAAATCAGGACGGTCGATCGGGATCAATGTAAAAAGGATGTGTGCGGCTCCGGCTTTTTTCATTGCGGCGGCAGCAGTGTTTTTCATACTTTTGAGCGGATATGTCTATATTGACAGCTCCAATGGAAAGGCCTACAGTATTTTTACGCTCCTGTTTACGCAGGAGAGGCGGCTTTTCATAGAAAAGGCAGGTCTTGTATCGCACGACATTGCATTAAGCGAAAGCAGGGGTTCGCTATGGATGTTTGCGCCGATTGTTGCAGGACTTCCCTTTGTTGCTGTGCTTTGTTCCGGCAACGCGCATCACAGTACCCGATTTGAAATTTACCGGACGGGAAAAAACCGGTATCTGCTCGGCAGGTTATGCTCCGCAATGCTGGCCGGAGGCTTGCTGATGACACTGGGGCAGATATTGTATATCATCGTTGTTTATGCCGTAATGGGACTCCCAAGTCTGGACAGCAGTTATATGGCGGCGACTTATCAAAATGGCGCATGGAGCGGAAGCGTCTGTAAAACGTTCGGACTGGCGGGAATGTTATTTCTCAAACTGCTGTCTTCTTTTTTGTATGGATGGATCTCGTCTTATTTTGTAGTGCTGTTTTCGGTTTTTATCCGAAACAAGTATTTGATCATCAGCATCCCTTTTATGATGAATTATATTTTGAACGGTTTACTCCAAAGCTGGATCAGCAAAGGGATGGATCCTTTATTTCGCTCTAAGGTTTTTCAGGCGGTTGTTTTTCCTCAAAATATGCAGTCCGTCTTTTTGATGGAGGGAAAAGAAGCGGCGGCGGTCCTGCTGGTCAATCTTTGTCTGGCGGCGGGACTTTTCTTGGTGCATCGTATTGCTTTGGAAAGAAGGTGTGATTGTGGAGAATAACCGGAGTGCGTTCTCGTTGAAAAAATGCTTTCATATCGCCAAAGGCGAATATGTAAAATGGATCTGCAATCCGAAACTGACGTTGTTTGCCATTATGTTTCTTTATATTTATGATGCAATGATTACCAAGATGGTACAGGCGGCAAATGACCTGAATACAGAATTGATGGTGTTAGAACCGTTTATCGCAATTTGCAATTCTTCCCTGCTGCTGTTGGTGCTGCCGTCTGTTTATATCGGATTGATGGGGGATTTTCCGCGGTTAGACGGAAATTCCATGTTTTATCTTCAACGCTGCGGAAAGCAGAATTGGATGATCGGGCAGCTTTTGTTTTCTGTGTTCGCCTCTTTTACGTATCTGTTTTTGGTTTTTCTGGCCTCCGCAGGGAGCATTTTCTTTCGGTGTACCTATGAAAACCGATGGAGTGATGTCACGACAAAATATGTAAAATATTTTCCGGAGCAGTCGGAAAGTATGGTAGCGAAGCTGATCGACGGCAGGCTGTATAATAACCTGAAACCGGTTAGCGCATGTCTGCTGTCCTTTGCGCTGATGCTGCTTTTTCTCGTCCTTATCTCTATGATGCTGATGAGCGGATTTGTAATCGGAAAGCATGCGGCGGGAATCGCCGTTACCGCCGCCCTTGTGTGCATAGGGACGGCGATCGTTCAGTTTCGCAGCAGTTTTTACTGGCTGTTTCCGACGGCGCATGTTCTTTTGTGGACTCATTTTGATGAAATTTACAAATATCAGGTTTTTCCGATCGCCTGTTCGTTCCTATGTCTGCTGGTACTGATCGTGCTTTTTTACCTGATCAGTTTCTTGCGGATCGACCGGTACGATTTTTCTAAAATTGCGGATATGGAGGATTAGCGGTATGAACGGTGCATAGGAACAGCGCGTATGGTGGGCGTTGTGTTGGTTGAACGATATAACTTTGGCTATACACAGATGACCTAACTGAAAAACATTCCAAAGAAGACAGGTAGGAGGAAAAGAGAAAGATGCCGGATCGTCTGCAGACAGAAATCAGCATTCAGGATGTGAATCTTGTAATTGAAAAAACAACTATTTTAAGCGGAATTTCCATGGAAATGGAAAAGGGAAAAATCTATGGACTGATCGGAAGGAACGGTTCCGGAAAAACAATGCTTATGAAATGCATTTGCGGCTTTGTCCGACCGACCGGCGGAGAGATCCGCGTACAGGGAAAGCTTGTCGGTACCGAGGTGGATTTTCCGGAAAATATCGGGATCATTATTGAAAATCCGGGATTTATTCCGTATTACAGCGGGATGAACAATCTAAAAATGCTTGCGGGACTGAACCGCAGGATCACAAAGGAGCAGATTGCAGATACCATGCGGCTGGTCGGTCTGGATCCGGAGCTCAAGCGTCATGTCGGCAAGTATTCTCTCGGAATGAGGCAGCGGCTGGGAATAGCACAGGCGATCATGGAAGATCCGGACATTCTGGTTTTGGATGAACCGATGAACGGATTGGACAAAGAGGGAGTCGCGGATATCAGAAAGATTTTTCTGCAGTTAAAGGAGCAGAAAAAGACAATGCTGATCGCAAGCCATAATGCGGATGATATCGAGGTATTGTGCGATCATGTATGGGAAATGGAAAAAGGCGCTGCGGTCAATCTCAAATAGCCGGAGGCTGTTACAAAAAATAAGAAAATGAGAAAAAGAATCTTGATGTTTTTTTCCCCCTGTGCTACAATAGGCGCTATGGAAAAGGCGATGAATGTGTGTGCATGGCACGAGTAGGACATGCGGCGGCTGACAGAGAGAAGAAGCGGACGGCTGAGAGCTTCTTTCGGAGAGGTGCATGGACCGAATTTCGCACAGGAGCTGCGCGGATGAAACAATAGTAGTCCGCGACGGGGATCTGCACGTTACGCAGAAATGAGGCGTCCACAGCAGCAGCGTGGGAATCAGGGTGGTATCGCGGATTATGTCCGTCCCTAGAGATAGGGACGGACTTTTTTGTACCTCATGGTACAAAAAATTTATTATGATTCACAAATTGCAAAAGGAGACAGAATATGAAAGAAAAGTTGCAAAAAATCAGGGAAAATGCCATGCAGGAAATACAGGCCTCCGACGGTCTGGCAAAACTGAATGACGTGCGTGTTGCTTTTCTCGGGAAAAAGGGCGAGCTGACGGCTGTTCTTAAGAGTATGAAGGAGGTTGCTCCGGAAGATCGTCCGCAGGTCGGTCAGTGGGTAAACGAAACCAGAGCCGCGATTGAGAAAATGCTGGAGGAGACGAAGGCGCGTCTGGAAGCGGCGGAGCTGGAAGCAAAACTAAAACATGAAGTCATTGACGTTACGCTTCCGGCAAAGCGCAGCAAACTGGGACACAGCCATCCGAATGCCGTTGTTTTGGATGAAGTGGAGCGCATCTTTGTCGGAATGGGTTATGAAGTGGTGGAAGGTCCGGAAGTGGAATACGATTACTACAACTTTGAAGCGCTGAACATTCCGGCGAACCATCCGGCAAAGGATGAGCAGGACACGTTTTATATCAACGACAAGATTCTGCTCCGTACGCAGACTTCTCCGGTGCAGGTACGCGTAATGGAGTCAAAGAAGCCGCCGATCCGAATGATCGCGCCGGGACGCGTGTTCCGCGCGGATGAGGTGGATGCGACGCATTCGCCGTCGTTTCATCAGATCGAGGGAATGGTAATTGACAAAAACATTACGTTTGCGGATTTAAAGGGAACGCTTGGCGAATTCGTAAGAAAGCTGTTTGGAAGCAATACCAAAGTCAAGTTCCGCCCGCATCATTTTCCGTTTACCGAACCGTCCGCAGAAATGGATGTTTCCTGCTTTAAGTGCGGAGGGAAGGGCTGCCGTTTCTGTAAAGGCTCCGGCTGGATTGAGATTTTAGGCTGCGGAATGATTCATCCGAAGGTATTGAAGATGAGCGGGATCGATCCTCAGGAATATTCCGGTTTTGCCTTCGGCGTCGGCTTGGAGCGCATTACGCTGTTAAAATACGAGATCGACGATATGCGTCTGCTCTATGAGAATGACGACCGTTTCTTAAGCCAGTTCTAAAAAGTGTAAAGGAGATTAACATGAATACTTCATTAAAATGGATCAAATCATTCGTGCCGGGACTGGATTGTACCGCACAGGAATATACAGATGCAATGACTCTTTCCGGCTCTAAGGTAGAAGGGTTTCAAAAAATGGATCAGGACCTTGATAAAATTGTCATCGGTCAGATCAAAAAAATTGAGCCGCATCCGGATGCGGATAAGCTGGTCGTTTGTCAGGTCGATATCGGAAAAGAAGCGCCGATTCAGATCGTAACCGGAGCGCCGAACGTATCCGAGGGAGCAAAGGTGCCGGTGGTTCTGGATGGCGGACGCGTCGCGGGCGGTCATGACGGAAGCCTGACGCCCGGCGGAATCAAGATCAAAAAAGGAAAACTGCGCGGGGTAGAATCCGACGGTATGATGTGTTCGATTGAAGAACTTGGTTCAAACCGCGATATGTTTCCGGATGCGCCGGAGGACGGTCTGTACATCTTAGACGAAGACGCGCCGGTAGGAACCGATGCGGCTGCGTATCTCGGACTGGACGACGTGGTAGTGGAATATGAGATTACGTCCAATCGGGTGGATTGTTTTTCCGTACTCGGGATCGCAAGAGAAGCGGCAGCGACGTTTGATAAGGAATTTGTGCCTCCGGTGGTCAAAGAGACCGGAAATCAGGAGGATGTCAACGATTATGTGAAAGTAACCGTAAAAGACGCCGGCCTCTGTCCGCGTTATACGGCAAGGGTGGTTAAAAACGTAAAGTTTGCGCCGTCGCCGAAATGGATGCAGGAGAGGCTGCGTTCGCATGGAATCCGTCCGATCAACAATCTGGTAGACATTACCAATTACGTAATGGAGGAATACGGACAGCCGATGCATGCTTACGATCTGGACACCATTGCCGGAAAAGAAATCGTCGTCCGCAGAGCCGGAAAGAATGAAAAATTTACGACGCTGGACGGACAGGAGCGCACGATGGACGATTCGGTTCTGATGATCTGCGACGCCGAAAAAGCGGTCGGGATCGCCGGTATCATGGGCGGCGAAAACTCCATGATTACCGAGGACGTCCACAATATGCTGTTTGAGGCCGCATGCTTTGACGGAACCAATATCCGTTTGTCCGGTAAAAAGATCGGACTCCGTACGGACGCTTCCGCAAAATTTGAAAAAGGTCTGGATCCGAATCTGGCGATGGAGGCGATGAACCGCGCCTGCCAACTGGTAGAGGAGCTGGGCGCGGGCGAGGTCGTTGGCGGCGCCATCG
Source organism: uncultured Lachnospiraceae bacterium (assembly GCA_947591115.1). Lineage (GTDB taxonomy): Bacteria > Bacillota > Clostridia > Lachnospirales > Lachnospiraceae > Roseburia. The sequence continues at coordinate 5,380 of CANQCX010000058.1, forward strand.
ATGTCTATCCGCAGAAAAAAGAGGGCATCCGTCTTCCGTTTGAACCGGAAAAGTACAACCGTCTGCTGGGAACGCAGATCCCGAAAGAGGATATGCTGGCATGGTTTGCCAAACTGGAATTGGGTTATGATGCTAAGAGTGGGGAACTGCTGATCCCGTCATGGAGGCAGGATCTTTTGTGCGATGCGGATCTTGCAGAGGAAGCTGCGCGTTTCTTCGGATATGACAATATACCGGTATCGCTGCCGAGCGGAGAGGCAACGGCGGGCGGCAAAACGATCAAGCTCCGCATGGAGGATCTGGCGAGAACGGTGGCGGAATTCTGCGGATTTTCACAGGCGATGACCTATTCCTTTGAAAGTCCGAAGGTATTTGACCGTCTTTTGATTCCAAAGGATTCTCCGCTGCGGAAGACCATTGTGATCTCCAACCCGCTGGGCGAGGACTATTCCATTATGCGGACGCTTCCGCTCAACGGAATGCTGACCTCGTTATCCACCAATTTCGGGCGCAGGAACAAAAATGTGCGTCTGTATGAACTGGCAAATATCTATCTTCCGAAACAGCTTCCGCTTACAGAGCTGCCAGAGGAGCGGACGCAGCTCACGTTTGGCATGTACGGAGACGGGGATTTCTTTACCATGAAAGGCGTGGTGGAAGAATTTTTGTATAAAGCGGGACTCCGCAAAAAACCGGAATACGATCCGTCTGCAGAGCTTGCCTTCTTCCATCCGGGACGGAAGGCGCAGATCCGGTATGAAGGAACGGCAATCGGTTATATCGGCGAGATTCATCCGACGGTAGCGGCAAATTATGCGATCAAAGACCGCGTTTATGCGGCAGTCATCGATATGCCAAAAATCATCGAACGCGCTTCGTTTGACTTTAAGTATGAAGGGATTACCAATTTTCCGGTATCGACGAGGGATCTGTCTATGGTCGTTCCGAAAACCATACTGGTAGGAGACATTGAAAAAGTCTTTGACGTACGGGGCGGAAAATATTTGGAAAGCTACGAATTGTTTGACATTTATGAGGGCGAGCAGATTCAGAGCGGCTTTAAATCGGTTGCGTACTCCTTAAAATTCCGCGGAAAAGAAAAGAATCTGGAAGAAAACGACATTACGGGAGCGATGAAGAAGATTTTAAACGGACTGGAAGAGCTTGGAATCGAGCTTCGTGCATAAGGGAAAAGCAATGGACGTAAAAGCATTTTATTATGATCTTCCAAAGGAGCTGATTGCGCAGGATCCTTTGGAGGAGCGCTCCGCCTCCCGTCTGATGGTATTAATCCGCAGGACAGGAGAAGTGACGCATAAGGTTTTTTCGGATATTTTACAATATCTGAATTCCGGCGACTGCCTTGTCATCAACAATACCAAAGTCATTCCGGCGCGCCTGTTCGGGGTAAAAGAGGGGACGCAGGGAAAGATCGAACTGCTGCTTTTAAAACGGCTTCAGGACGATGTCTGGGAAACCCTTGTAAAACCGGGGAAAAAGGCAAAGCCGGGAACTAAGATCGTATTCGGGGACGGAATTTTAACCGGAGAAATCCTTGAAATCACAGAAGACGGAAACCGGAAAATTCGCTTTTTTTACGAAGGAATCTTCGAGGAGATTTTAGATCGGCTGGGACAGATGCCGCTGCCTCCTTACATTACCCATCAGTTGAAGGATAAGAACCGTTATCAGACGGTTTATGCAAAATTCGAGGGTTCGGCGGCGGCTCCTACGGCAGGACTTCATTTTACAAAGGAGCTTTTGGAGCAGGTTCAGAGCATGGGCGTAGAGATCGCGGAGGTAACGCTTCATGTCGGCTTAGGAACCTTCCGTCCGGTTAAAACGGAAAATATTCTGGATCATCATATGCATTCGGAATATTACAGCATTTCCCAAGAAGCGGCGGAGAAGATCAACCGCGCAAAGGAAAACGGCGGCCGTATCATTGCGGTAGGAACCACCAGCACGCGGACGCTCGAAGCGGCGGCGGATGCAGACGGCAGGCTTCAGGAAAAAAGCGGATGGACGGATATATTTATCTATCCGGGATATGAGTTTCGCGTCATCGACGGACTGATCACGAATTTTCATCTTCCGGAGTCCACGCTGGTCATGCTGGTGTCGGCATTCGCAGGACGGGAGGCGGTGCTTCGCGCCTATGAGACTGCGGTACAGGAGCGTTACCGTTTTTTCAGCTTTGGAGACGCGATGCTGATCCTTTAACGTACTTGTCAAAGCGGCGCAACTATTATAAAATAACAGTGTTGGGGGCAAACATCAGAGCAGGTATCAAGGAGGGTACACATGGTAGAAGAAAAAAGAAAACACAAACGGCTGGATCTGGACGTCAACGTACAGTTAGAGCGGCTGGATGAAGACGGGATTACGACGTTAAAGTTCGTTCACGTAGACGTTACCGATCTTTCCCGAAGCGGGATTGGCTTTGATTCTAAGAAAAAGCTGGCGATCGGGAGCTATTACGACGCAAGGATCCAGATCTGGACGAAGGAGGTTATCGACGTAGTAATCGAGATCGTCCGCGGAACGCAAAAGGACAACGGCTATCATTACGGCGGCGTATTTATCGGCATGACCGATACGGATGCGCTGAAAATCGATATCTACCAGATCTTTAATGAGGAATGAAAACGATTTATGGAAGTTTATGAGGTAAAGAAAGTAACGGAGCCGCATAAGATTTCTGTGGAGGTGCCGGGTTCCAAAAGCATCACGAACCGCGCGCTGCTGATCGTTGCGCTCGCGGACGGGAAAAGCCGTCTGACCAATGTGCTGTTTTCGGATGATTCCAGATATTTTCTGAATGCTTTAAAAAGCCTCGGCTTTGAGGTAGAGGTCAGCGAAGCGGAAAAGACGGTAACGATTCAGGGACTTGGCGGACGAATCCCTTGCGGGAAGCAAAAAGGGCAGGCTTTGGCGACAGTTGACGTGGGAAGCGCGGGAACTGCCGCCCGTTTTTTAACCGCTTTTTTAGGGTTGTCTGAGGGCAGATTCCGCCTGACCTCTTCGGAACAGATGAAAAAGCGTCCGATGAAGGAGCTGCTATTAGCGCTGGAGGAACTGGGCGCTGTCATCGATTACGAAGAAGAAGAATATCATTTTCCGTTCTGCATCCAAAACAAGGGGTGGAAAAAGCAGGAGGCGGTCATTGATGTAGAGAAAAGCAGCCAGTTTTTGAGCGCGCTTTTGATTTCCTCCGTTCTTTCCAAGCAGGATTTTTCCGTTTCCGTCCGCGGAACACATGGCATGGCGTATGTGGAGATGACGCTTCGGATCATGGAGCAGTTCGGCGTAAATATCCGGCGTGACAACGGGCGGTTTTGGATATCAAAGGATGCCGCCTACCGTCCAATGGATTACCGGATCGAACCGGATCTGTCCGCCGCCTGTTATTTTTATGCGATGAGTCCGATTCTGCATGTTCCGGCAGTGGTGCGTCATGTCCATACCGGATGTATGCAGGGCGATATTCAGTTTTTATCGGTGCTGGAGGATATGGGATGCTCTGTAAAAGAAACGGAGGAAGGCCTGACCGTATATCCGCCGGAGCATATGCTGTCGGGCGGCAGATGGGATCTGTCCGCATTTTCCGATCAGGCGCTGACGCTTGCGGCGATCGCGCCGTTTGCTTCCGATACGGTAATCATGGAAAACATCGGACATATCCGTTATCAGGAATGTGACCGGATTCAGGCGATTCTTACCAATCTGCGCGCAATGGGCATTGCCTGTTCGGAAGAAAACGGCGCGGTTACGATTACGCCGGGAACGGTACATGCATGTGAAATTGAAACCTACGAGGATCACAGGGTAGCAATGGCGTTTTCCATCCCGGGACTGGCTGCGGAAGGGTTCCGGATCCGAAATCCCAAATGCTGCGCCAAAACGTTCGAGCATTATTTTGACGTTTTGGAGCAGTCGGTCATCCATGCATAGCCGGCGTTATCTTTGGTGTATGGTATAGTTCTTTTCTTTCAGAAGGCGTATGGAAAGCTCCAGAGCGTCTTGGCTGTAAAATTCGATACGCAGGACGCCTTCTTCGAATTCGCGGTTGTTAATGATGCCGATGTTTTTGATGCTGATCCCTTTCCCCGCCAGAATCGTCGCGATGGTTGCGATTCCTCCGGCTTCGTCGGCAAGATCCAGATAGATCTCATAGATCATGGCAGGCGTCTTTACGCCCGGCACAAAGAAGGAGTCGCGGTAGTCCTTTGCGGATTGGAAAAACTCCGTCAATGCGAAAGCGTCGTCCGAAGCGATATAGTCCCGCAGTCTGCCGAGCTTTTCCTGATACAGATCGATCAG
>CANQCX010000059.1 GCA_947591115.1 uncultured Lachnospiraceae bacterium
GTAATCGACATGGCTTCGCGCCGCCTCGATATCCGAAGCATCCGGCAGTACGGAGGCGTCCGTTTCATTTTCGTCGTTTGGAAGTTGGGCGGAAATTTCGGGAATGTTCCAAAGCTCGGATAAGGCCCCGAGGGTAATGTCAAATTTTCCGCCGCTCAGCCGTCCGTATTCGATTCCTTTTTGAAGCAGCGCAATGGTTTCGTCGCTGACCGTTACGTAAGCGCCGGCATGAGCGTTGATTCGGGAAATCTCGCTGTCCGAAACGGTAACGGAAAACATGTCCTCATATTTTTTGGCAAGCGCAAAGCAATGGTCGATATAGCGTTCGTCCTCTGTCCCGTAAAGGGTAATCGTAATGATGGTATCAAAATAAAAGCCGGAACGGGAAACGGAGCGATTCCTTGCGGGAAGGGCGCAGCCGCCCAAAAGTCCGAGAACAAGGATCCCGATTTCCAAAACCGCAGCAATTTTTTTCTTCATAAACAGCGAAAACTCCTATCTTTTTTGCTCCTGTTTTTTCATTATAGCATTAGAAACAGGATGTGGCAAAAATGTTTTTTGTATTTTCCGGAAAGATATGGTAGAGTATATTTGTGATTTTAAATAAAAGACAGGTGGAAAAATGGATACAGAAGCAAATCGGAATTATAAACGGGTAGTCGTAAAGATCGGCTCGTCTTCTCTGACGCATGAAAAGACGGGAAGCCTTAATTTTAACAAGATGGAGCATCTGGTACGCGCGCTCTGCGATGTGCGCAATCAGGGCATCGACGTCTGTCTGGTCAGCTCCGGAGCGATCGCGGTCGGACGGGATGCCATCGGTTTAAAGGAGCGGCCGGAGCATATTTCCGCCAAGCAGGCGTGCGCGGCGGTCGGACAGGCGAAGCTGATGATGACGTATCAGAAATTGTTCGGGGAGTACAATCAGGTTGCGGGACAGATTCTTCTGACCAAAAATACCATGATCAATCCCGTTTCGCGGGACAATGCCAAGAATACGTTTGAGGAGCTGTTCCGGATGGGCATTCTTCCGGTTGTAAATGAAAACGATACAGTCAGCACCTATGAGATGCAGTTTGGGGACAACGATACGCTGTCCGCTCTGGTCGCCTCGCTGATACAGGCGGATCTTTTGATTTTGCTTTCGGATATTGACGGATTGTGTACCGATGATCCGCACCGGAATCCGGATGCCGTCGTAATTCATGAAGTGGAGCAGATCGATGAACAGATCTACGAAATGGCGAAAGATTCCACAGGAAGCGAGGTCGGCACCGGAGGAATGGCGACAAAGCTGACTGCGGCGAAGATCGCGACGCTTTCCGGCGCGGATATGATCATTGCCAACGGAAAGGATGTTGGCGTCATTCAGCAGATTTTTGAGGGAAATATAACGGGAACCCGTTTTCATGCCAATGCGAACCCGAATTTCCAGCTCGCGAATTTTATCATGGAGACGATCGGATAGGATAGCTTATGGAACAGGAATCAATAGCAGCAAAAAACGCCTCTCGCAAAAGGGCGCTGGCGCTTCGGGAGGGACTTTCGGAGCAGGAGGCGGAAAAGAACAGCCGCCGGATCTGCGAATATGTGCTGCACAGTCCGCAGTATGCCGCCGCCCGCTCGATTTTGATGTATGCGGCGATCCGCAGAGAAGTCCGTCTTAAGCTGCTGGCGGAAACGGCGTTGCAAGAGGGAAAGGAGCTTTACTTTCCAAAGGTAGACGGCAGTACAATGGAGTTTTACCGGATAACCGGTCCAAACGAACTGACCGAGGGCGCGTTTCACGTACCGGAACCCTCCGGTCAAAGCGCCTGCTGGCGGCAGCCGGAGGACAACGCAAACAGCCGCTGCAATCTGATACTGGTTCCCGGCGTCGCATTTTCCAAAGAGGGACAGCGCATCGGGTACGGAAAAGGTTATTATGACCGCTATTTAAGCCTCCATCCGGAGCTTTTTCCCGTCGGGATCGCCCATGAAATCCAACTGGTTCCCGCGTGGGAGCCGGAGGCGCACGATATCGGGGTTCGAATGCTGATTACAGAAAAAGGAGTGAAAAACATTGATGAATCTGGAAGAATTATGCCAACATGCACATGAGGTACGGCTTTCCGTCGGGATGCTCGATGCAGATGTGAAAAACAAGGTGCTGGAGGATGCGGCGGATGCATTGCTTGAACAGGAGGCAGAGATCTTAGCCGCCAATGCGCAGGACGTGGAGAACGGCCGCGCGAATCATATGCCGGAAGCCTTAGTGGACCGCCTTTCTTTGGATCATGACCGTTTGGAGGCGATGGCGGACGGACTGCGCCAGATCGCGGGTTTGGATGATCCGATCGGGGAAGTGATGTCCATGAAAAAACGTCCGAACGGCTTGATCATCGGAAAAAGGAGAGTTCCCCTCGGCGTGATCGGCATGATCTTTGAGGCGCGTCCGAACGTGACCTCCGATGCCTTCGGACTTTGTTTTAAAACAGGAAACTGTGTAATTTTAAAGGGCGGAAAGGATGCCATTTATTCCAATATCGCGATCGTAAAAGCGTTAAAACAGGCGCTTCAGAAAAACGGCGTGACGGAATATGCGCTGAATCTGATCGAAGCGACCGACCGCGAAACGACAGAGCGGTTTATGAAGATGAACCAATACGTCGATCTGCTGATTCCGCGCGGCGGACAGGGTTTGATCCAAAGCGTGGTCAACAATGCAACCATTCCGGTCATTGAAACCGGAACGGGAAACTGCCATATTTATGTCGATCAGGCGGCGGATCTTTCGATGGCGGCGGATATCATCCGCAATGCCAAAACACAGAGGATCGGCGTCTGCAATGCCTGTGAGTCGATCGTCGTCCACAAGGCGGTCGCAAAGGAATTCCTTCCGATGCTCTACCGCGCTTTGGAGGACAAAGAGGTGGAGCTGCGCGTCGATCCGGCGGCGGAGGCCTGTCTGGATCAAAATCTTCCGCTGGTGCATCCGGCGACGGAGGAGGACTGGGGAAAAGAATATCTGGATTATATCCTTTCCGTAAAGGTCGTGGAGGATATCGACGAAGCGATCGCTCATATCAACCGCTACAATACGTCGCATTCCGATGCGATCATAACCAAAGACTATGATCGTGCGCAGAAATTTTTAAACGAGATCGATTCCGCATGCGTCTATGTCAACGCCTCCACCCGTTTTTCGGACGGAAACGAATTCGGCTTCGGCGCGGAAATCGGGATCAGCACGCAAAAGCTCCATGCAAGGGGTCCGATGGGCTTAGAGGCGCTGACCAGCTATAAATATATCATCTATGGAAACGGACAGATTCGCAAATAAAAGAAAGGTCAAACAGATGTATCAAATAGATTTAACATTGCCCCCGCCGGAGGAGGAGCCGCAGCGCCAGCAGTATTTTATTGAAAAATGCCGCCGCAGCGTGCAGGCGTTTTATGAAAAAAATCATCGTTTTCCGCGCGCCTGCATCAAAACGTTCGGGTGCCAGATGAATGCGCGCGATTCCGAAAAACTGCTCGGGATCCTGACACAGGCGGGATATGTGGAAACCGAGGACGAGCAGGCGGATCTTGTTCTTTATAACACCTGTACGGTGCGCGAAAATGCAAACAATAAAGTGTACGGCCATCTGGGAACGCTTGCGGGATATAAAAAAAAGAACCCCGAAATGAAAATCGCCCTGTGCGGCTGCATGATGCAGGAGCAGGAGGTGGTTGAGCGTATCCGAACCGGCTACCGGTTTGTCGATCTGATCTTCGGAACGCACAACCTCTATCGGTTTGCCGAGCTGTTGTGCCGCTGTCTGGAATCGGATTCTATGGTTGTTGATATCTGGAACGATACGGACAAGATTGTGGAGGAGCTTCCAAACAAGCGGAAATATTCCTTTAAATCGGGCGTCAATATCATGTTTGGCTGCAACAATTTCTGCAGCTACTGCATTGTTCCGTATGTGCGGGGCCGCGAGAGAAGCCGTAAGCCGCAGGAGATCATACGGGAGATCGAGGCGCTGGTTTCGGACGGCGTGTGCGAGGTCATGCTGCTGGGACAAAATGTAAATTCTTACGGCAAAAATCTGGAAACCGAGGTGACGTTTGCCCAGCTTTTACGCAGGATCAACGAAATCGAGGGGTTGCAGCGCATCCGTTTTATGACGTCCCATCCGAAAGATCTGTCGGAGGAGCTGATCGAAGCCATCCGCGACTGCGACAAGGTATGCCATCATCTGCATCTGCCGCTTCAGTCGGGAAGCACGCGGATTTTAAAGGAGATGAACCGGCGCTATACCAAAGAGCAGTATCTGAATCTGGTGGACAAGCTGCGGAGCGCGGTGCCGGATATTGCGATCACAACGGATATTATCGTGGGATTTCCGGGCGAAACGGAAGAAGATTTTGAAGAAACCCTAGATGTCGTGCGCCGCGTCAGATTTGACAGCGCGTTTACGTTCCTTTATTCCAAGCGGACCGGAACGCCTGCCGCTGCTATGAAAGACCAGATTCCGCCGGAAACGGCAAAAAAACGCTTTGACCGGCTGCTGGCGGAGGTGCAGACCATTTCCGCGGAAAAAGCCATGCTGCTGCAGGGGCGGACGCTTCCGGTTCTGGTGGAGGAGATCAACCGGCAGGATGCTTCTTTGGTATCCGGACGGCTGTCAAACAATTCCGTTGTTCATTTTGCGGGGAACGAAGCGATGATCGGAAAGATCTATCCGGTACGGCTGGAAGAATGCCGGGGATTTTATTATATTGGAAGGGCTGTTTCGGATGCATAAGCGTTTACAAAAAAATGACGTTCTTTTTTTATCCGCGACTGCGCTGCTTCTTGCCGCGGTGCTTGCGGCGATGCTCCTGTTTCGGGGGAAAAGCGGAAAACAGGTTGTGATTACGGTAGACCGCGAAGTATTCGGAACCTATCCGCTGTCACAGGATAACGTCGTTCGGATCGATACCGGCACCTCTGTCAACGAGCTTACCATTGAAAACGGGACGGCGAAAATGACAGAAGCCGACTGTCCGGACAAGCTTTGTATGCATCAAAAAGCCATTTCGCGCGAACGGGAGACGATCGTCTGTCTTCCGAACAAAATCGTCGTTACGGTAACGGGCGGCGGGGACAGCAGTCTGGATGCAATCGTAAACTAGGCAGGTGGCACAATGAAACGAAAAACGGCATATATGGGATTATTTCTTGCGCTCGCGCTGATCTGCGGCTATGTGGAAATGCTGATCCCGATTCCGCTCGGAATTCCGGGCGTGAAGCTCGGACTGACCAATATCGTGGTGCTGATCATGCTTTACAGCATCGGCGTCAAGGAAGCGTTTGCAATTTCCGTACTCCGCATTCTGCTGTCCGGATTTTTATTCGGAAATGCCTTCAGCATTTTGTATTCCTTATCCGGCGGCATTTTGAGTTTTGCGGTCATGCTGCTGCTTAAAAAGAGCGGCAGGCTGGGATGTATTTCCGTTAGTACGGCAGGCGGGATTTTTCACAATATCGGGCAGCTTGGAATGGCGGTTCTGATCGTCGGAAATACTGCGGTTTTGTACTATTGTCCGGTTCTTTTGGTTTCCGGCGCGCTGACCGGACTGCTCATCGGCGTTTTGGCGCAGGAGATCATCCTCCGCATCGGGGATCGCATCCGTTTTTAAAGAAACGCCAAAAAGAATGTCTGCAAAAGGAGATATTATGTTTTCGTATATCAAAGGAGAGCTTACGGAGGTCAATCCGGATCACATCGTGCTGGAAGCGGGCGGGATCGGCTATATGATCTATGTTCCGACGCTGGCATTGGAATACCTTCCGGAGACGGGAAACGAGGTAAAAATCTATACTTATCTGTATTTTCGAGAAGATCTGGTCGTGCTGTACGGCTTTTTATCACGAGAGGATCTTGAAGTATTCAAGCTGCTGATTGCAATCAGCGGGATCGGACCGAAAGCGGCGGTCGGGATCCTGTCCGCGATGTCGGCGGAGGATCTGCAGTTTGCCGTCATTTCGCAGGACGCCAAAGCGATCGCAAAGGCGCCAGGCATCGGCAGCAAAACCGCGCAGCGCGTTATTCTGGAATTAAAGGATAAGCTATCTTTTGAGGAGGTTCTGGAAAATAAGCTGGAAAAAGGAACGGGAGCGGCGGCTCCGGCAGCGGGAACCGGTACGGTAAAAAACGAGGCGGTCATGGCGCTGACGGCGCTCGGCTATTCTTCCTCCGAAAGCTTAAAGGCAGTCTCAAAGGTAGACATTACGCCGGAAATGAATGTAGAGGAAGTATTAAAACAGGCGTTAAAGCATATGGCGCTGTTTTAAATGCGTGAGGTTATCGGAATATGGAAAAACGTGTGATTTCTACCCGCGTTCAGGAAGAAGACATTACGATCGAAAAAAGTCTGCGTCCGCAGACGCTGGACGGTTATATCGGGCAGGAAAAGATCAAAGAAAATCTAAAAGTGTACATAGAAGCGGCAAAACAGCGGAACGAGGCGCTTGACCACGTGCTTTTTTACGGACCTCCGGGACTGGGCAAAACCACGCTTGCCGGAATCATTTCCAATGAAATGGGGACGCATATCAAGATCACATCCGGCCCTGCCATTGGAAAACCGGGCGAAATGGCTGCGATTTTAAACAATCTGTCCGAAGGTGACGTTTTATTTGTCGATGAGATCCACCGTCTGAACCGTCAGGTGGAGGAGGTGCTGTATCCGGCGATGGAAGACTATGCGATCGACGTGATGATCGGAAAGGGCGAATCCGCACGATCGATCCGTTTGAATCTGCCGAAGTTTACGCTGGTCGGAGCAACGACAAGAGCCGGAATGCTTTCCGCACCGCTGCGCGACCGGTTTGGCGTGGTAAGCCATATGGAATACTATACGGTGGAGGAATTAAAGACGATCATCCTTCAATCCGCCGCAAAATTACAGGTAAACATCGACGAGGCGGGCGCATACGAGCTGGCGCGCCGGTCGCGCGGAACGCCGAGGCTTGCCAACCGCCTGTTAAAGCGCGTGCGCGATTTTGCGGAGGTCAAATACGACGGAAGCATCACTTATGAAGTGGCGGCGTTTGCTCTGGATCTTTTGGAAGTCGATAAATTCGGACTTGACCAGAACGACCGCAGCATCCTGCTGACCATCATTGAGAAATTTCAGGGCGGACCGGTCGGCTTGGACACGCTTGCTGCCGCTCTGGGAGAAGATTCCGGAACGATCGAGGATGTGTACGAACCGTTTTTGGTAAAAAACGGCTTTCTCAACCGTACGCCGAAGGGACGGGTAGCAACGGAAACGGCTTATCGGCATTTCGGAATTTTGGTTCCATAGAGAATCGCCATGAAGAAACAGTTGCGTTTGTGAAGACGTAATGGTACTATATAACATGAAAAGATAAGCAACCGGAGGGATGGTATGTCAGCGAAAACCAGCGCGGAAGTAGTGATCGACGGAAAAGTATATACGTTAAGCGGATATGAAGGCGAAGATTATCTTCAGAAGGTAGCCGCATATATCAACAATAAGATCAATGAATATGACGCTTTGGAGGAATATCGGCATTTGCCGGCAAATATGCGCGCCACTTTGATTCAACTGAATATTGCGGACGATTATTTCAAAGCGAAGGCCAAGATTGAAAAGCTTGAACGCGACGCAGAACTAAAAGACAAGGAAATCTATGATCTAAAGCACGATCTGATCTCCAATCAGGTAAAAACCGAAACGGCGGAGGCTTCCGTAAAGGAATTGGAGGCGCAGAACAGGGAACTGCTGTTTAATAAGGCGCGTTTGGAGGCGACGCTGGAGGACAAGCTTTTGGACGGAAAAGATGTCCGGAAAAATTTTTCTTCGAAAAAATAGAGCAAGGAGGGCAGAACATTTTCTGCTCTTTTTTCTTGTGTCACAGGAAATTCCGATGTACGCGGAAAAATTTGCGCGGAAAAATTTAGAAGATTTTAACAATTTTTTGAAGGAGTTTATGTTAAAATGAGAAATAAGTTTGAACTTCTGGCGCCCGCAGGTTCTTTGGACATTTTAAAAGGGGTGATCGAGGCCGGAGCCGATGCCGTTTATCTTGGAGGCAGACAGTACGGCGCAAGAGCGTACGCGGATAATTTTTCGGAGGAGGAGCTTTTAGAGGCGCTGGACTTTGCCCATCTTCGGAATCGCAGGGTTTATCTGACGGTCAATACGCTGCTCAAGGAGCAGGAGCTTTCGGGATTAAAAGAATATCTGCGTCCGCTGTATCTGCATGGACTGGATGCCGTTATCGTGCAGGATTTCGGGGCGGCTGCAAAGCTTTTGGAATGGTTTCCCGATCTGGCGGTACATGCCAGCACCCAGATGACCGTTACGGGAGCGGAGGGCGTAAGGCTGCTTCAGGAGGCGGGATTTTCCCGCGCGGTCTTATCGCGGGAGCTTTCCCTTCCCGAGATACAAAATATCTGCAGGCAGACCGGAATGGAGCTGGAAATATTCGTACATGGCGCGCTGTGCTACTGTTATTCCGGACAGTGCTTATTCAGCAGTATGCTGGGAGGAAGAAGCGGCAATCGGGGACGCTGCGCGCAGCCATGCCGCCTTTTGTACTCCGTACTGGATGAAGACGGGCGCAGGCTGTTGAAGGATTCTTATATTTTAAGCATGAAGGATCTGTGCGCGGTCGATCGTCTGCCGCAGATGGCGGATGCCGGAGTGTATTCCCTCAAAATAGAAGGGCGCATGAAGCAGCTATCCTATGCGGCGGGCGTCGTACGTGCCTACCGGAAATATATCGACTGCTTTCTATCGGGGCAAAAAGCAGTGTTTCCGCTTCGTGCGGAAGAAAAAAAGGCGATCGCGGACTTGGGCAGCCGCTGCGGCTTTACGGATGCCTATCTGGACGGGGAAAACGCCTCCCCAATGATTACCTATGAAAAACCTTCGTTTTCGGCGCAGGAGAGTGCGCTTCAAATTCCCCGAAGCTATCTTCCGATTCAGGGGAAATTAACGTTAAAAAAAGATGAGCCTACGGTATTGGAGCTTACAGATGGAAAGCATCAGGTTACAGTAACCGGCGACGCTTCGCAGACGGCAAAAAATCAGCCGTTACAAAAAGAAGATATCCGAAAACGAATGGAAAAAACAAAAGATACCGCATTTTCCTTTACCGAGCTTGAAATTGTTCTGCCGGAGCCGCTGTTTCTTTCCAACGGCGCATTGAATCAGTTGAGAAGGGACGGGATCGCCGCTTTGGAACGCGCCGTTCTTTTAGAATACAACCGGACGATGCCAGAGGAGGAGGATTGCCGGACGGCTCGGGAAGCGTCTGCGCCGCCTCCAAAGAAAAACCGCATCATCTGTGCGATCGAAGACCGCAGACAGCTTGCGGCGGTTCTTGAGCAGGAAGCGGTAACCGACATCTATTTGAGCATGGATGCATATTCTGCAAAGCAGGGATTACAGGAACAGACGAAGGACATTGCCCGCTGCCATGAGGCAGACAAGGCGGCGTTTCTCATTTTCCCCGCTGTTTTTCGGGAAAAAACCGCAAACGCCTATACCCGCATGGCAAACGAACTGCAAAATTGCGGATGGGACGGGGCGGTGGTCAAAAATTACGAAGCATTATGGTTTGTACGCAGCCAGTTTCCGCAGCTTCCCATAGTCATAGACCATAACCTCTATACGTACAACAGGGA
>CANQCX010000060.1 GCA_947591115.1 uncultured Lachnospiraceae bacterium
AAAAAAAATCGCTTTCCGCATTCGGAAAACGACTTTCGGGTTGGGCTGATTCACTACCAGCAGCAGTTCGTACGGGAATCGAACCCGTGTTTCCGCCGTGAGAGGGCGGCGTCTTGACCGCTTGACCAACGAACCATTTACAACTATATCATGTACTTCTTTAAAAAGCAAGTCTTTTTTCAAATTTTTATGAGCAATTTTTATGAGCTTTTTTTATGAGAACCTATTGCCATTCCTAGACACATACCAATCAATATTCCAAAACACATACAAATACCGATATTATTGACCAAGCTTCCTACTACTGCTCCACCAGCTACTCCAATGCACATTCCCAAGCTCATGCTCTTTGAGATATAATTTTTTCCTTTTTCTTCTTTCATTTCTGTGCTTTTTTCTTTATCCATAAATTTTATATTTCCTTTTTGAGGCAGTTCAGCCAGCCGGAAAATGCTTCAAACGATGCCTGCACCAATTTGAAGCATTTGATTACGGCGTGGCTGAACGGTTAAGCATTTGAATTAGAGAGAAGAAATCTCGTCTACCAATTTCTTTAATGCATCCAAAGCTTCATCCGGAAGTTTGTCATAGCCTTCCTTCTTAACTGCAAAGTCTTCTACTGCATGAACACGATTTTCCATTGCGCTCTTTAATCCTGCAATGTAATCCTTGTTGGTCAGATCCGGAGCGAAGTCCGCCGTCTTGCCCGACCAGTCATACATGATCTCGATATCTTCAAACGGACCCCATTTTTCGAATTTGGCTTTTCCTTCGACGATGGTTTCCAGAATGCCAAGCGTATCTTCCTTCTGGCACTTGGTTCCCATGAAATCTCCGGTATTGATAATGTAGCAGTCTACATTCTTCTCCTCTACCAGCTTTTTAAACTTCTCATAGTCGTTTACCAGCGGATAGGTACGGAACGGATTTGCATACGGTACGATACGGAGCGCATTCAGATCGGTTCCGGCTGCGACACGCTCTGCGGTTGAAGTCTTTGTTGCAAGCGTTGCACCCATAACGGAAGCCAGCGCTGCGCCCTTTAACTTCACTACCGGCGGGATCGTCGGATCCTTCATGATCCAGAAAATTGCATTAACCGGAGCGTCGATCTTGTCTACGCGGTTCGGAGACCACAATTTGGACTTGATCGCGCGGCCGTTTCCGTTACGGATATCTTCCGTTACCAACTGGATCTTTCCTTCGCTGTCTAATGTCGCGGAGCAGTTCTGCGCCGTCAGAAGATATTCGTTATCCGGACATCCGGTCGGATAATCCGCCGTTTTATCAAAATAGGTCGGCTCTAACGCAATGGAAGCGCAGGTATCGGTATTGATGATAAACGCATCATCATGAAGCACCTTAATGGACGGATATTTTCCGCCATGCTTCGCATGTGTCAGCGTGGACTTTCCGGAGCCTGACAGTCCGTATACGGAAGCTACGAATTTGGAGCCGTCGTCTAAGGTGTATTCCTTCTGTCCGCCATGGCAGGATGCATATCCGTTCCGGTTTGCAAGCGCCCATGCCATTGTAAGCGTGCCCTTTTTGTGTTCTCCGAAATAACGCATTCCCAGAATTGCAGCGCAGTTCTGATCCGTATCAAAATAGCACAGCGTCAGCGGATCGCTCAGGCAGCTATAATCCACATCCGGCGCATCGTGCGGCGCCCACTGCGGATCCGAGAAGATATAGATATCCGGCTCTTTTCCGTCTCCGATCAACTTGGAATTCTTATACATCTTTACATATTCGTCAGACATATACTGGAAATTCAGCATCCAGTTATAAAGGATATTCTCCTCTCCTTCCGGAATCAGCAGATGCGCTTTTACCATGAATTCCGGATCCAGACCGATGAAGCATTCCGCATGGTACAGCGTCTTCCAGCGCGTCTCATAAACCGCGTCCATAACGACCTTATCCAGCTTTGTGTCGTCTACGCCCGGCTCGCCTTTAATGCGGCGTGCAGCGGCGTAACGTCCGGTAACCGCGCCGTCGTTAAATAACAGCACCTTCGCATCCTTCTCCAGTCCAAACGTCTCGCCGTCTTTGACCGGCATGTCGGTTACGATCGTCCCCGGCGAATTCTTCGCCAGCTCATATGCCTCTTTTAGCGTGTTTACCTTTACAACATTGTTTCCATAAAATGCGGCCTCAATGATGGAACGCGTCTTGGAAAAACCAACTTTTCCGGCGCCGATCTCATCCAGCTTATAATATGCTTTTGTTGCCATAAAAAATCCTCCTTCTATCATGATATCATTCGATCGGTTTTTACCGCTCATACACTACTTAATCATACACTATGTTATTTTTTTGTCAATCTTTTTTCTAAAATTTGGTACGCTTCCGCCGGACGCCGTTTTTAACAAAATAAGTCCTTTGCCTTCCGTATCTGCTCGAGAAACCAAAAGAACGCCGCCAGAAAAACGACCAGCACCAAAAAACTCCAGTTTCCGATGGAAATTACCGTATCGCAGAGAACGCGAAGCGCCCCGACGACTATCAGAATACAAGAAAACCCGAACATTCTCGGCGAAACATATTCTGCGAATTTTTCCGGCTTCCGGCACTTCTTTTTTTCTTCCTCCGTCAAGATCAAAGAACCCACTTCCTTTGTACGGTGCATCCGAACTGCCAGATACGCCATGTAGATTCCGATGATCACAATCGCAAGATCCATGCATACGATCAGTTTATCCATTTTTCCCTCCGTTCTTATCCGTAACTTCCGCACATAATACGGTATACCATGCGTTTCCCTGTTTTTGCAAGTTTTTTCGTAAAATTTCACAATAAATCATTGATTTCGAATGTCTTTTAGTGTAATATGAATATATCTATAGAAAAAGGAGTTACCATCATGAAAATCGATGAAGCAAAAATTTTAATCAGTGATGATTCCATTTTGGCAAGAAAACAGCTAAAGGACATCATTTTAACGCTGGGTACGCCTACTTTTATCGAGGCTTCCAACGGACAGGCTGCAATTGACAAATACAAAGAAGAAAAACCGGATCTGGTTTTTCTGGATATTGTTATGCCGGAAAAAGACGGCAATATCGCAATTCAGGAGATCATGGCGCATGATCCGAAGGCGCAGATCATCATCGCTTCCTCTGTAGGAACGCAGTCCCAGCTTAAATGCGCATTGGAAGCAGGGGCAAAGGATTTTATTCAGAAACCAATTGACAAGGATCAGGTAATCAAGGTTGTAACTGCATTCCTAGAGAGGAGATAACATATGTATACGCAATTTTTCGGTAATTATCTGCTCTCACATGGTTATGTTACGAATGAGCAGTTGTTTTCTGCAATGCAGAAACAGTCCAATGAACATATGAGACTTGGCACTCTTGCCATTCATGCCGGTTATATGACGGCATCGGAGGTGGATCAGACCGTCATCCAGCAGACGCACGAAGATAAAAAATTCGGCGAGCTTGCCATCGAACTCGGATATCTGACCAACGATCAGGTTTTGGAGCTTTTAAGATCCCAGAGTCCGGATTTCCTTTTGCTGGGGCAGGTTCTGGTTGACGACGGCGTCCTGACCAATACGGATCTGGAAAATATCATCGCCGACTACCGTTCACAAAACGAATTGATCGATCTGGATATGACGCAGGACAGCCATGACAATATCATGAAGCTTCTGGATAACTTCTTTATTATGTCCGAAACGCCGCTTAGCCACTATGGTCATATGTATCTGGAATTACTGTTCAACAACTTCATCCGCTTCGTCGGCGAGGACTTTACTCCTCTTTCATCAGAAGAATGCGATGCATTTCCGGTAGAATGCTGTATCTGCCAGAAGGTTCTGGGCGAGTACGAGGTTTCTTCTTATCTGAATATGACGGAAGAAACCGCCATCGCGTTTGCCTCCCGCTATGTCGGAGATACGTTTACGGAATACGATGAATATGTCCGCGCATCTATGGAGGATTTCTTAAATCTTCACAACGGACTTTTTATTGTAAATGTTTCCAACGATTCTTCACTGGAGCTTACGATTTCCGCTCCGGAGGTTGTGACCGATTCGATCTTGGACTTCCAGCACCGGACTTACCATTTCCCAATGCTCTATTCCTTCGGAATGGTGCATTTCGTACTCGAAGTGGTCAAAGCGCCTGAATAAATAAGATTTTAAATAAAAAGGACTGTGTATGATGCGCAGTCCTTTTTTATTTTATATTCTTTTTGCTATTCTTTTATTCCAAGAATTTTCTTTACCGTATTCTGCATTTCGCAGACCTCACATACCGTATCGTGTAAAATCTCTGCGCTGCGGATCTCCTCGATCGCATGTGGAACGGCTACGTTTCCTATTTTGCTTAATTCGTCCGCCAGCTCAAAATCCGTCATGCTGTCGTATTTGGCGTCAATGGCGTTCATGACGCTTCGGGTAAACTTAAACGGACTTGCCGTAGACGCGATGATGGTTTTCGTTTCCGTATCCTGCGTTTCCTTTAAATACTTCCGGTATACGGCGGACGCAACCGCAGTATGCGTGTCGATGACATAACCGGTATTTTCATAAAGCCGTCTGATCTCCTGCGCCGTCTCCTGCTCGCCGGCATAATTTCCATAGAACTCCAAGAGCTGTTCTCTCATTTCATCCGTAATCTCATACTGCCCCGAATCCGCCAATGCTTTCATAAACGCGGCATTTTTCTGCGCGTCGTTTCCTGCGATCCGGTAGATCAGCCTCTCCAGATTCGAGGAGATCAAAATGTCCATCGACGGAGAACTGGTCAGGATAAATTCACGATTTTTATTGTAAGCGCCTGTCCGGAAGAAATCAAACAGCACCTTATTTTCATTGGACGCACAGATCAGCTTTCCGATCGGGAGTCCCATGTTTTTGGCATAAAAGGCCGCCAGAATGTTGCCAAAGTTTCCGGTCGGAACAACAACATTGACGGTTTCGTCCTTTGAAATCACTCCGTTGGCATACAGCTTGGCATACGCATATACATAATAGACGATCTGCGGAACCAGACGCCCGATATTGATGGAATTCGCCGAAGAAAACTGATATCCGGCTTCATCCAGCCGTTTTGCCAGCTCGGGATCCGAAAACATCTGTTTTACTCCCGTCTGCGCCTCGTCAAAATTGCCGTTGATCCCGACCACAAAGGTATTTTCGCCCTTTTGCGTTACCATCTGCTTTTCCTGAATCGGACTGACGCCGTTTTTCGGATAAAATACGATGATTTTTGTTCCTTTTACGTCCGCAAAACCGGCAAGCGCCGCTTTGCCCGTATCGCCGGACGTTGCCGTTAAAATGACGATTTCGTTTTTAACCTGATTTTTCTTCGCCGCAGTCGTCAATAAATGAGGCAGGATCGACAATGCCATATCCTTAAACGCGATCGTCGCCCCATGAAACAGCTCCAGATAGTAGGCTCCGTCCGCCTGAACCAGCGGAGCGATCTCCTCCGTATCAAATTTGCTGTCATAGGCTTTACGGATGCAGTCCTTTAATTCCTCCTCCGTAAAATCGGATAAAAACAGCTTCATGACTTCATATGCCGTTTCCTGATAAGACATCTCTGCAAGCGCTTCTACGGAAACATCCAATGACGGGATGTGATCCGGAACAAACAGACCGCCGTCGTCTGCGAGTCCTTTTAAGATCGCCTGCGAAGCCGTAAGCCGGATCTGTTCATTTCTGGTACTTGAATACATTATGCTCATTCTATTTCCTCTCGTTCGTTGTTTTCCTGTTCATTATAGGGAAATCCCGCTTTTCTGTCAACTGTCCGAAAAAATCCTGTACCAACTGCGCTCCGATATGATAAAATAATACTGCACAGCATCCGATCGAAATACAAAGGAGAATCCATGCAGCCAGGAGTTTATCAGACAACACGAAAAGACGGTACGCCTTCTTACCGCTCGAGCATTACTTACCGGAATAAGCATATCAGTCTGGGAAGTTTTTCCTCGGAGACCGAGGCGCACCACGCCTATCTGGAAGCGGCTTCCCTGTTATCCGGAAGCGGCTCCCTCGAAGATTTCCTGCTTTTGTTTACTGCGGGAAACGAATCCGCACGTTTTCTCAAATTCCCGCAGCTATCTTTTGAAAAAGGGATCTCTTTGCTCAATTTCCGCGATAACCGGCTGTATATTGCCAATCCCATCTATCTGAGAAAAACGTATTTCAGCTACTACCTCTCTCCTTCGGAGGAGTTAAAATTCGATATTGACGACCTGTTTTACTATACGCGCCATAAAATCCTGCGCCGCAAAGGGCATCTTTTTATCAACGATTACGGAATGCAGGTCACGCTCCTTAGCCGCTACGGGTTAAAGAGCTATTCCGTCCGCCACCGAGACTATGAATTTGCCAACGGGGACCCGAGCGACCTGCGTTATTCCAATATCATCGTGATCAATCCGTTTTACGGCGTTACCGCTTTTTTGCATAAAGGCCGTACGCGCTACCGCACCAAGATCCACATCAACGGAAATTATACGATCGGTACTTACGCTTCGGCGGAAAAAGCGGCGATCGCTTATAACAAAGCGGTCGATCTTGCCAAAAAAGCCGGAATCCAAAAAAATTATCCGGAAAATTATATTGACGGCTTTTCCGCTAAGGAATATGCCGAAATCTACACCAAACTAAAGATTTCCGCCAAGTATACCGCGTATCTGGAAACACTGTCCAAAACGCCTATGCCTCCTGCTTCTGATTGATGTAGTTGACCAGACCTTCACAGTCTATGATTTTCTGCATAAACGGCGGAAACGCCTGTCCCTGAAAGCTCTCTCCTGTGGTAACATCCGTAATCATGCCGGAGTCAAAGTCAACCGTTACCTCATCTCCCGCCGCTATCTGCGCCGCCGCCTGAGGACATTCAATGATCGGAAGTCCGATATTGATGGCGTTGCGGTAAAAGATGCGCGCAAAGGTTTCCGCAATGACGCAGCTTACTCCGGACGCTTTAATGGCAAGCGGAGCGTGTTCTCTCGAAGAACCGCACCCGAAATTTTTATCCGCTACGATAATATCGCCCTTCGCTACGTTCTGTACGAAATCCTTGTCAATATCTTCCATACAATGAGCCGCCAGCTCCTTTGGATCGGAAGAATTCAGATAACGCGCCGGAATGATGACATCGGTATCCACATTATCTCCATATTTAAAAACACGACCATGTGCTGCTTTCATATCCTATCTCCTCCAATCCTACATTACTTCATCCGGTCCGGAAATCTTTCCGGTTACTGCGCTTGCTGCGGCAACCGCCGGACTTGCCAGATAGATCTCGGATTCGGTATGTCCCATACGTCCGACAAAATTCCGGTTCGTCGTCGATACGCAGCGTTCGCCCTCTGCCATAACGCCCATATATCCGCCCAGACATGGACCGCAGGTTGGCGTGCTGACAATTGCGCCGGCCTCGATAAACGTGCGCAGAAGTCCTTCCTCCATAGCATCCAGATAAATTTTCTGCGTTGCCGGAATCACAATGACGCGAAGTCCTTTTGCTACTTTTTTTCCTTTTAAAATAGAAGCCGCGATCCGCAGATCTTCCATTCTGCCGTTGGTGCAGGAGCCGATCACTACCTGATCGATCGGGATTTCTCCCACCTCGTCGATCGTCTTTGTATTTTCCGGAAGGTGCGGGAACGAAACCGTCGGCTTTAAGGCGCTAAGGTCGATCGTGTATTCTTCGTCGTACTGCGCATCCGCATCCGCTTCATATTCCACAAAAGAACGGGTCGAATGCTCCTTCATGTATTCCCGCGTCTTGTCGTCCACCGGAAAAATGCCGTTCTTTCCGCCTGCTTCGATCGCCATATTGGCAATGGTAAAACGATCGTCCATCGAAAGATAGGAAATTCCGTCCCCGACAAATTCCATCGACTTATAAAGCGCGCCGTCCACACCGATCATGCCGATAATATGCAGAATGATGTCTTTTCCGCTGATCCACTTTGCCGGTTTGTTGATAAGGCGAAACCGGATTGCAGACGGAACCTTAAACCATGCTTTTCCTGTCGCCATGCCTGCCGCCATATCGGTACTTCCCACGCCGGTTGAAAATGCGCCCAGCGCACCGTACGTACACGTATGGGAATCCGCCCCGATAATGACGTCTCCTGCAACCGTAAGACCTTTTTCCGGCAGCAGCGCATGTTCGATTCCCATCTCTCCTACGTCAAAATAATTGCTGATCTCATGTCTGCACGCAAACTCCCGTACGCATTTGCAATGCTGCGCGGATTTAATGTCTTTGTTCGGCACAAAATGATCCATTACCAGCGCGATCTTATCCTTGTGAAAGACTCCGTCCACCTTCATCTTTTCGATCTCGTGGATCGCGACCGGAGAGGTAATGTCATTGCCAAGCACAAGATCCAGATCCGCTTCAATCAGTTGTCCCGCACTGACCGACTCCAAACCGGCATGCGCCGCAAGTATTTTCTGAGTCATAGTCATTCCCATGCAATGTTTCCTCCTGACTTTTAAAATTCATATGGTTTTATGCATCCTCCGCCGTATGTATGTGTGAGTGAACCGGCTTCTTTCCGCATAAAACCGCAGCTTTTCTGCTGTCTGAAAAGATTCTAGCATATCTGATTCTATAATGAAAATACATAATGTACATATTTACCATAACTTTCTTTTATGGTATAATATCAATAAATCTTGTACTGCGCGTATGCGCGGTAATTTCCAGATAAAAAGGAGACGGCTATGAACCAGAATTTATCGTCTTATTGGATTTTTTATACGGTTGCAAACGCAGGAAACATTTCCCGCGCGGCAAAAGAGCTGTACATCAGCCAGCCGGCGATCAGCAAATCCATCCAAAAGCTTGAGGAAAGCCTAAACTGCAAGCTGTTTTCCCGCAGCTCCAGAGGCGTTCTTTTAACGGAGGAGGGCGCGCTGCTCTACAGCCATGTCAAAGACGCTTTCGAGTCGCTTTCTCTGGGGGAGGAAAAATTAAAACGCTCCATTGAACTTGGCATCGGGCATCTGCAGATCGGCGTCAGTACGGTGCTGTGCAAATATATGCTGCTCCCCTGCCTGAAAGAATTTATCCGGAAAAATCCGCATATCCGTATCTCGATACACTGCGTTTCTACCAACGAGGTGCTGCACCTTTTAGATGAGCAGAAAATCGACATCGGACTGATCGTAAAACCGGAAAATCCAAAGAACATCCATTTTTCCCATCTGGGACAAATCGAGGATATCTTTGTTGCAACGCAGGATTATCTGCAGAACCTGAAAAAACGCGGAATCAAAGAAGAAGCGATCCTTTCCAGCTCTACGCTGATCTTGATGGATAAAAACAACGTTACCCGTCAATACATCGACGAATATCTTCAGGAAAACCACATACCGGTTTCCGATTCCATCGATATTTCCAACATGGATCTTTTGATCGATTTCGCCAAGATCGGCGTAGGAGCCGCCTGCGTGATCAAAAAATTTATAACCAAAGAGCTGAAAGAAGGCAGTCTGATCGAGATTCCGCTGAAAGTCCCGATCGAAAGCCGCGAAGTCGGTTTTGCGTACCGGAAACA